>NZ_CATJGZ010000094.1:0-19867 GCF_949740115.1 Bacteroides sp. 41_26 | reverse complement strand
CCGGGCGATCTCTTATTTATATCTATTTGTCCGCTAAGCCATCATAGCCTGTCCGCCAAATACACCAGCCAAGGCACTTGCCACAGCTATAACCACTTTCAAAATCGTATTCCAAATCGTCTTTTTCATTTTCCTCCCATTTTAATAACGTATCCAGTGCCGCGCAGCCAACTTTCAACTCTCAATTTTCAACTTTCAACTCTCTAAGCTTTCAACTAAATAGAAGGATCTTCCCCCTCACCCTCACCACCAGGGTTTCCTCCCTCGGTCATGCTCTTCAGCAAATCAGCATGTACAAACTGTACACCTTGCAACAGGGCACGTGTGGTACCAATAGCTGCCGGGCGAGTATACTCAGCCGTAAACTGGCACTTCAAAGCTGTTATCTGATTCGGGTTTACCTTATCGGCACTCTCTACTCCCCGGCCCTGCGTACGGGCTTTCATTGTAAATGTTCCCAAGCCATCCAAACGTACCGTACGGCTGTTCAGAAGTTGTTCCCGCATCGCCGACATCAGGTTACGTACCACATTCTGTACATCACCCGGGGTAAGGGATGATTTCTCAGCTATTACCTCAGCCAATTGCTGAGTAGTTACTGCTGCTCCGGTTTTAACCAGATTAAGATGCCATAACTTAGCTCCCGCTTTGTTGGCCATCGGTGATTGCACCGCTCTGTAAAATAAAGGCATAATTACCTCCTCTTTTTAATGTTACTAATCGTTTTTTTCATTCACACGTTTCGTTGATCAACATTGCAAAGATGAGAGTTTATTATCGGGTGGCAAACGAAAAAGAGGGAGGTAAAGCTGTTTCTCTCAGAAAGTTTGTAGAGGGATAATTATCAGTTAGTTGGAAGAAAAATACAGGTAAAAGTATTTATGCATAAACAAGACATATAGAATACTTAATACCAAAATACTGCTCAATAAATACCAGTAGCCATACACCTGGAAATAGAAATAACCCACTATTACCAATGCTTGTATCACCATATATACAAAAGAAACTACCACATGAGGTACCTTCAGTTCATTTGCCATAATCTGATACAGATGTTTCCGATGAGGTAATCCAATATTCTCATGAAGCATCAGACGATGAATAATGGTAAGTACACTATCTACCCCATACACTACTAATAGTATAATCCAACTGAAATCCTCCGTCTTGATTATCAGCTTACCGATAAGGAACAAAACGATAAATGCTATACTAACAGAACCTACATCACCGGCAAAACACTTTGCACGCTTTCGGAAATTAAAGAAATTAAAAACCAGTACGGAACAAAGGATAGTAAGAATCAAATCCTGTTCTACAAAAGGAATAATCTCTTTATTTATATAGGCGAGAGCTACTAAAACAATCAAAGAGTATCCGCCTGTGATACCATTAATACCATCCATAAAGTTGTAAGCATTAATGATACCGGTACATATTATTAACGCTACAAGGATTGTCCACCAAGGTAAAGAGAATAATCCCCACTGATAGAACATCAAAGCCATAGCAGAAAAATGAAACACTAATCGTAATGCCTGAGAGGTAGAACAGATATCATCTATAAAGCTGATAAAGGTGATCAGAGTCAAGGCAAGCATGAACCAGGGATATTCAAAATGATTCGTAAGGAAATAAGCCAATACGCCAAAATAGAAGATAACTCCCCCACCCCGTAAAGTGATCCGGGTATGTGAACTGCGCTCATTGGGTTTGTCAATGATATTGTATTTATCGGCGATATGAAAATAAAAAAGTTCTATAATTAATAGAACAACAAAAAGAACAAAAAAATACATATTCCCAAATGAATGAATTGAATTAATAATTATTA
Source organism: Bacteroides sp. 41_26 (assembly GCF_949740115.1). Taxonomy (NCBI): domain Bacteria; kingdom Pseudomonadati; phylum Bacteroidota; class Bacteroidia; order Bacteroidales; family Bacteroidaceae; genus Bacteroides; species Bacteroides sp. 41_26. The sequence continues at coordinate 18,030 of NZ_CATJGZ010000094.1, read as the reverse complement.
CCTTTGTCATAAACTAAAAGAATAAATATGAGCCCTATAAAAAAATAAATGTTAATCATTTGGAGATTTCTATTTCAATAGAATCGGGCAAAGAAGATTATTTCTGTTTAACAGATATTATTAAAGATAAAGAGGGTGAAGACCATATACGCAATTGGATGCGTAATAAAAATACAATAGAATTTTTAGGTACTTGGGAAATTTTAAACAATCCCCACTTTAAAGGTGTCGAATTCGACACCTTTTTAAATCAAGCAGGATTCAATAGATTTAATATGACTCCTAAAAAATGGATCGAAGCAACAAATGCTATTGGAATCATATCAAAATCCGGCAGAAATGGTGGTACATATGCCCACAAAGATATAGCGTTAGAATTTTGTTCATGGTTTAATCCTACCTTCAAGCTATATCTTATAAAAGAATATCAACGTTTAAAAACAATAGAAAATAATCCATTAAAATTGGAATGGAAAATAAAACGTATCCTATCCAAAACAAATTATCAATTGCATACAGATGCAATAAAGGATTATATTATACCTAAATCTCAGATTCTAAAAGATTCTCAATGGATTATATATGCCGAAGAAGCAGATTTACTAAATGTGGCAATATGGGGCTGTACAGCGTCCGAATGGCGAGATTTTAATCCTCAGTACGCATCGAAAGGATTAAATATCAGAGATATGGCAAGCATTAATGAACTTGTAGTTTTATCTAATCTCGAATCATTCAATTCTGAATTAATCAAATTATCTATTCCCAAACATAAACGTTTTGAACAATTATGTCAAATAGCAAAAACTCAATTAACACAACTAAATAAATGGGAATCAGAAAAAAAATTCAGAGAAATTGATGAGAACTTAAAACAGCTTGAATAAATATGTCAGTATAGTATCATAATAACATTGTCAGTTTATAAATGAACAAATAGTTTTTATTAATCCTTCTTTTGCAGTAACAGGCATTTTATCAATGCCCAGTGTCCTTTTTATCTTGTCATTACTAACTACATAATTTTCTGTTAACTTCCGCAGACGTTCTGTATTCAATGGCAAATGAAGCAAAGTGCCAATCCCGGCACAACCTTCCATCAAACCTTTATTCATCTTCCAAATATGCGGTTTCTTTCCCATCACCTCACACATAGTAGCTATCAACTCATTAGTAGACATCGCTTCATCATCCCCCATATGATAGATACCTCCCGGAACATCCTTCGTCAACAACCCTTCTACCACATAGCAAAGATTATCAATCGAAGTAAACGAACGGCGATTCTCGAAAGCTCCCAAAGGCCACGGAATGCCTTTCTTCACCACATTATAAAGCAAATTCAGATTCCCTTTATTCCCCGGCCCATGTATCATGCAAGGTCTTAATATATAAACCTGCTTGTTTAATTGACAGTTGACAGTGGACAATTGACAATTAGCTGCGCTATCATGCTGCATAGCAACTGTCAATTGTCCACTGTCAACTGTCAATTTATTAAGAATGTACTCTTCCGCCTTAATCTTGCTTTCTCCATAAGGACCAACCGGAGTTGGAATAACATCCTCGGTGAGTATATCCCCTACTACGCTATCGGCAGCAGCTTTTACAGAACTGAAGAAAATGAATTTCTTAGCTGATGACTTCAGAAAAAAATCAAAGATCTTTTGAGTCAAACCTGTGTTGATATCAAAATAAGACTGAGCTATTGATTGTTTTTTTGTGTCATGAGCTTTACCCGCAAGATGAATGATAGCATCAAATTGAGGTAGTTTTTGAAATAAGGAACAAGATGCTTCTATCTCTTTCCAAAGAAAAGTTTTCATCACTCCCTCTTTCTCGGGAGCAATGATATCAAGGCCGTAAAGAGTATAATGATCTTTTAAAGCCATAATAAGATTGGAACCCACAAAACCATGAGCACCGGTAATAAGTATATTCATTCTTTTACAAATAACAACTCAAATACTTTCACTAAATACTTCAAGAATAAAAGTGGCATGCAAGTCCAAATACCATTTTCTTTACAAGCTCTGACTATCTCTTTATTCAATAAAATATTGCTTCTTATAGATGCGGTACTGGTACCCCCTGTACGCATTTTCATAAAATCGAATGGTAAATATTGACTTTTCAATTGATGTACATACAAGAAACGAATAAGGAGCTCATAATCAGCAGCTATTTTATAATCGGTTTTATAGTAACCAAACTCTTCAAAATATTTTCGATAAGTGAAAAAAGTGGGATGAGCAGGCATAAAACCAAATCGAAACATCTCAGGAGTAAACCTCTTAGAAGAGTAATAACGTACTGTTTTATCTAAATTCTGAGGATTTACAAAACGCACATCTCCATAAACAGCTCGTATATCACTATTTTTAAAGGCTTCAGTAACCTTCATTATAATATCTCTCCTATGATAAAAATCATCAGAATTAATAATGCCGATAATATCTCCGGTAGCCATCCGGATACCTTTATTCATGGCATCATACAGTCCTTGATCCTTCTCACTAATCCATTTTAACCGACCATGAAACAAAGGTTCATACTCTTTTATTATATCAACAGTTTTATCTTGAGAACAGCCATCTACAATAATATATTCAATATCCAGATAAATTTGAGATAAAACAGATTGAATGGTATCACGAAGAGTTCGGTAACTATTAAAAGTTACGGTAACTAAAGAAATTTTCATCAAAAACAGTCTGATTCTATTAGATTTTATCTCTCATACCACACCTCTTGATATTGTGAGAATATCGATTTCATAGTATAGCATGCCAGCACTTTTCTCTTTCCGTTAATAGCATAATCAAAGTGATTATCAACACCGGAAAACTTATCAAGCACTTCTATTATTGCATCTGCCGATTTTGCTTCAAAGCATATCCCGGCAGCCTGTTCACTATCCGCATCTATCATATCCCGAATGGCTCCTACCGGAGTAGCCAACACCGGACACCCCATCGCCATCGCCTCAAGTACTACATTGGGGAATCCCTCTGTATAAGATGGTAGTATGAGAGCATCGGCCTTGCTCATATATTCAAGCACTACCTCCGATGGTTGATTACCCAAGAGGCAAAACCAATCACCCTCTCTCCGTTGGGAAATAGTCAACAAATCATTCTTTATTTTTTCATCATAAGGACCTATCATAGTCAAATGAGACTCATTTCTCAATTGAGAAAAAGCATCTAATAATTCATATACTCCTTTAGTCCTTATTATCTGCCCTACAAAAACATAATGATTTTTTTGCTTCTCTTCCACATCTTGATTTGCCAACAAAGCTACTTTAGGCGAACAAGGATTACCTATGACTCTTGTTTTACTTTCAAACCCGGTATCACATAAAGCCTTATAGGAAGGAACATCTATAACAATAATCCGGTATGCATGTTTCATATTAAAGCATAACAAGTTCCATTCCCAGTTTTTGCGCTCACTTAATTCCGGTATCCGGCCAAAACGATAATGAAAAATACATTTCGCCCTAAAACACTTGGCTATAATAAGATAAAACACATCTTTACATAGAGAAAACGAACCCGGCGTAGCTATATGAATCACAGCAGGATGGTATTTAAAGCAATTCTTAACTAACAAATAAAAGATATGTATAGTATCCACTATTCCACTTACCCCCCTGTAAAGTGGATGAATTGCATTATTGGGATTTTTAAATTTAACAGAACCGTCTACATGGTAAACATCTTGTATTTCAGACTGTTGAATATAGTCCAGCATATTTTTTGTCCAACTTGTAATTCCTCCTGTAGGAAACAAGGGAGATAAGAATATAACGCTCTTCCTATTTTTCATCTTATCACTCTCGCAGGATTTCCTCCTATTATTACATTATCCGGGAAAGTTCCCGATACAACACTACCGGCCCCAACGATTACTCCGTCTCCCAATACAGTACCTTTCAATACAATACTATTCATCCCAATAAAACAATCATTCCCTATGACAACGTCCTTTTTACGAATATATCTTTCATCCACGCTTCTTCGCCTTACTTCTTTTTCTAAAGGATGAAAATCATTGTCTATAATTTTACAGTTAGCTCCAATCTGACAGTTATTCCCAATCGAGATATTTGACATCGCATAGATTGTAGAACCCGAAATACCACATTTCTCTCCTATGGATATTTTGCCACCATAACGAGCAACAATTATCGTTCTTTGGTAAAGACCTAACATATTGCTTACCGGAGAAGAGTTTATAATACTTCCATTACCTATTTCTATTCGCGAGTTTTTAAATGAGAAAATGATTGTAAATCCATTAAATTTCACACCTCGCATAAACAAGATATTTTTAAAATATAGAAGCCTAAATAAAATTGTTCTGATCAGCATATTTTGAGCACATTAAGAAACACGAAGTTGTTCTATATTTGAATGACTTTTATCCATTGATTTGTAATTTTCTCTTTTCCAAATAATATTTCTGCTTTTTTATTTGAATTCTTTCCCAAAGAGACCAATTCTTCTTCCGAACACTCAAGTAAAATCTCCAACGCTTCCTTAATAGAAAAAACATCGTTCCAGTCACATAATACACCATTATTACTATCCACCAACGTCTGATAATCAGAAACTCTACTCATTACCACAGGCTTAGATAGCAACATTGCCTCACAAATTACATTGGGTAATCCTTCAAGTCGGCTGAATAGCCCTACCACATCAGCTTCATGCATTCTATTTACAACATCACTGACTGCCTCATTCAATCTGAATATATTCTGAAGACAATATTTTTTTCTTAAAAAACAAGCATCATCAAAAGCTCGGGTATCGCTATCCGTAGCTTCTTTTCGCCCATACCAGTCTATCTTCAATTTTTCTTTCAGATCTTCATCTAACAAGTTCACCGCTTCAATCACATTGATAGGATTCTTTAAATACTGATAACTGGCTGCCACAACTATATGAATTTTCCCGTCTTTACGAGGTATATAAGTGGAGGTTATTTCAGGAAGAGTTACTATATTGTATATTACCTCCAATTTATCTCTATAGTAAGGATAATACTTCAGCCATAGATTCCGGGCATTCTCCGAGTTACAAACAATCGCATCCGAATATCCCTTCACCCACCCTATTAGTTTCCCTCTAAGCGTATGAAAATTTTCCTCTTTTGCACTGCGCTCACTTGTTATCACTTTCCAGCTATGCCCACCAATAGCCGCTATACAATTCAATAAATCAGGTGTATCCAAAAATGAAATAACTGCATTATAGTTTCCTTTACGTATAAAGTCACGTATTTTCAAAATACGTATTAAATAATTCTTCGGAGTAATCCAATGAATAGGAATGCCATTTTCTAATAATGCATGGGCAAAAAATTCATTCCGACAATAGCACAATACCTCAACATCTATTCCTTGTTGTTTGAGTAAAGGAGCAATAGTAGTTAATTGACGTTGAGCACCGCCAGAACCCAAAGAATCAATAAATAATAATAATTTCATAATAGCACATGATTAAATAGAGCTTTCACTATTTATTGCTATATATATACAATTTTCTCTTTACGACTCCCAAAACCATTCCACATGAAAAAACTTTACTAACATCTTCAATCAATCCATAGCCAAATACAAAATAGAGTGGAAAAAGACTTAAAACGATTAGCAACATATATAGTTCAGTCTCTTTATTCCGAAGAAACAAGCACCAATATCTGAAAAAGATTCTCAAGTACTTGTATATCAAAATAAAAACAAAAAAACCAAAAGTATATACCAGAGCAGCTAAGCTACAATCTGATATAGAAGATTGAGTCCAATTCGTTTTTTTAAAACGTGGAAGTCCTTTCCAAACCGGAAAGCCATGAGGAATAAGACTTTGACCTGGATGCTTAAGAATATACATCAGATGATAGATCCGGGTTTGGTCTCCAGATCCATCATTATTAGAAGGATCCACCTTAGTATACAGACGGTGATGCATAGACGGTGACGTTTGGAGTATTTCATCTTCTAAATTATTATATGCAAAAATGCCTATTAAAAATAGAAAAACAAAGATGAACAATAACTTAAAATAAGATTTATATATAGTGCATAAAGCAAAAAATGAAAAAATCAGTGCAACAATTGCATATAATAATATCCCACGTGTTATTGACAGGAAAGAGGCTGTCAATGCAATACATAGAAGAACAAGCATTTGTATTTTCGATTTTACCAGTAATGAGCAAGATATTAAAATTCCAATCAAGATAAAGTTGGCATTATTTACCATTGGTATATCTTCATTAATAGAATTCAAGTTTTGAATTTTATTAATCAATACCAAACCGGCCAATAATTCAAAAACTGTCGTAAAAAAGGCACACCATGCAATATCTTTCATAGATAAAAGATCGCTATATCTAAATAGCATAAAACCGATTACGAAGAAGAAATAATATCGTAATGACGATAATAATTCTCCCAATTCAGAATCATGCCAAAACATTCCTAATCCATATAACAAGAGCCCGATTATTATAAACTGCATTTGCACCATAATCGGTAAGAAAATGCGTTTTCTATGATAGAATAAAAAAATCAACAATAGGACCTCAACAGCCTTAAAAGGAAAGCCCAGAAAATCCATTAACACAATTCCACTTAGAGAAGATAAGAAAAAGGAGAAAAAAATAATGAACAATCTATTGATTTTATTCACTCTAAATCTATAACTGCCATGCATACTTTTTGATTAATCTGTTAACAAAATCTCTTTCGGGACTTGTTATTCCAAAACAATAAATTGCAATAAGAGACACTGAGAATGAAGTCACAAAGACCACAATAGTTCTGTAAGGCAATGTTTGAAAGTATATATAAACTAAAGAAGTAAACAACACACAGAGCATAAAAGGCCATAATATCCGAAGAAGAACTTGAGAAACATAGTTTCTCAAAGAAAAATGAAGGATAGAATATACAAAGTATATTTTTATAATATAAGATATGAATGAAAAGACAACATTAATAACAAATACCACTTCAGCCTTTCCACCAAAAGACAAGAATATGTATGATATAGGAAGAATCAGCAATGACGTAATAGTCATAACAATTTGGAAATTTTTTATCCTGCCTGTAGCCATTACGGAAACGGTTAGCGGATTAGACATTACACTGAATATAGCCTCAAACAGCATAATACGTATAAATATAGCCGTATAATCAGGAACTGTCTTTATCCACCAGGTAAGTATGCTCTCTATCTCAAACCATATAGGAAGCGCCAAAATAAATAATAAAAAAAAAGCAAATTTAGAACTCGTATAAACGAGTTTCTGCATATAACTTAAATCATCTGATGCATACGACTTGATAATCTGAGGATTAAGCGCCACTTGAAAATTAATACAACATTTAGCAACTGCCTGTTGAACCTGAAACATTATTCCACGAGCAGCATTAACAGATGGACCATAAAATAAATTAAGCAAAACATTCAATCCCTGATTAGAACATACACCTCCAAATTCTTTCGCTAAATTCCAACCTAAGAATGGCAAGATCCCTTTCATTATCTCTTTATCAAAATCTAATCTGAAACTTGTTTCATCAAATTTCCTTCTACAATAGACTATATACAAACATTGTAAAACGCATTGTATGAGTAAATACGCAATAGAGTATGATATCAATTTATCAAAAGGTAAAATAGGAAGCAGAAAAAGAATTAAAACTTTCAAAGTAGCATCAATAATCCCAATGTATGCATACGCATCCATTCGTTCATGAGATATGATAGAAGCATTGTATGGTACATTGATAATCGTTATAATTAAGGAAAACAAGACACTCTGATAAACAAAGATTCCTGCAATCAATTTTCCGGGTGCCATCTGTATCTTATTACATACAAACCAAAGGCCTATCGTTTCGCCCAAAATTAATATCAGAAACGCAATGAATATATGAATTGTTAAACTTACGTGAAAAACCTTTCTTAATTTATTGATATCAAAATCTTTTTTACCCAATTCATAAGTTAGAAAGCGTGACGTAGCAGTTGCCATAGACGAATTTACAAAACCAAACATGGCGACAATACCTCCAATAACCTCATATAATCCATAGTCCTGTATCCCCAATACATTAATAATCACCCGGGATGCATACAGTCCAATAAACAGCATAATGAACATTCTGATGTATAGCATCATCGTATTCTTTGCAATTCGCTTACTGGAAGTCTGGTTATCGGAATTTATCATTGAATGTGCCACTTATCCGTATCAATGTATCTCACTCTGTCCTCTGGCATAGCCATACCGACAAAAGTCCCTACATTTGAGCTACACGTACCTATAAAAAGCTTTGATTTTCTTATAATTTCAACACTTGCATACAGATTCAGCATTTGTTTATCCACAGCAGCAAATTCTGAAGATTGAAATTTTGAATTATCATATCCGGTTTCCGTATTAGAGGCCAAAGTATAAAAACGCCATAACGGATATCTTTTTGTCAATGATTCATATATTGAATAATCATCAGTAAGTACATAAGCAACTTTTAAGTTTGACTCACGCTCAGCTATCTGTATATACTCATCTTCTCCATATAAATCATGTTCAATAATCTTATCTCCTCCCCGAATATGCATGGCTATATAATCTTGAGGTAATTCCAACTGTTCCGTTAAATTCTCAATTTTATTTTCATATTCCTCATTGAACTTATAAAATGAACTAACAAAGCCGAATGCAATTTCTCTAAAATCACCTTTTAAACCCAAAGTTGGAAAATCAAAATCCTTTCCTACAAATGACTTAGAACGAGAAGTTCTAAAGATATCTTGCGTTAAATATCTGCCTGTAATTAGTTTATACAACAATTCACCTAATAGCAGACTCTTTTCTTTTAAATTAATAGAAAGACAACGTTCATTTGAATGATAGTCAGAAAACCGTTTATTAAAATAGCGATGAAAAAAATTCGTATTTTCTCTATGAAAAATTTTGAATATCTTAGAATATCCTTCATAATTAAAAAGAATTGTTCTTTTTGAATAAATCCGAAACTGAATCTTATAATAGTAACAATAAACCATGGCATAAATCATACTGTTATATTCCGAATAAAAACCGGCTCCTGAATTCCCTAAATGAAAGATCAACTTCTTTTTAAAGGATGCATTCTCTTTTTGATATTGCTTTACAAATTTTTCTATATCCATTTTATATATAACTATTAAATCTTAATATTTAAACTTATACAGTTTTAAAAGTTCTCATAATTTTCTTCCATACTATTTTACATAGATTTAACCGGGGTATTTTAGACGAAAAAAGAATTTCTCGATACCTGTACACAAAAGCCCCTTCGGGTACCCTTTTTGCTGCACTTATCTCCTGTGCAAAAATAGAGTCTATAAAACAGACATAATTTGTCATACGTTGTTTAGATCTCTCAACCTGCTCTTCCGTTTGCCAAGGTTCCGATATTATCTCACACCATAAATCGTCATTAATATCTATTTCTTTTATTCTATTGAGTATTTCTTGTTGTGACTCAAATTGATGACAATTAATAAAGGATTTAGGATTCAATTCTAATATAATGTCTGGATTTCCCCAATAGACAGGTACGGTATGAGCGCATAGACTCGTTAATATTTTCTCAGAAGTATATCCCTTATAATTTGCATTCTCCGCTGCAATGGAAAATTTATAGCTACTTTTCATAGGTATACATTCCAAACGGTGCCCGATATATCCCGTAGCTCTATTGCCCACATTATTCAAATGTTTTCCAAGAGAATCTACTTTCTTATAATTTGAAATTAGATAAAATAATTTATCCCTATTGGGGTGTGCATTATAATTTGAATATAAGAAATTACAAAACTTTTTTTTCTCTCTTAATATGCCATAGGCTTCATTTACTGAATTTATTTTATTCCGAAACTCTCCTTCATAAAATTCTTTATAAAATAACGTAAAAGGAGGCAGTATGCAAAAGCGATCTTCATTAGACAGATGTGCATCAAAACCAATTGCATAGTCAAACAAGTTCCAATCAGGAGAAAATGCTTCTGCCGCATATATTATTTTAATTGAAGCCTTATTATATAGTTTTTGGAATCGTCTCCAGTTCTTTTTACACGTATATATTTCATCTGATGCGAATAAATAGCCTGGATCTTTTGAATTCCATATAAAATTATAATAACTTTCTAATTCATCTATTTTGAGAAAAGCGACAAATTCTGTTGCTGAGTTCACTTTAGAGTGAAACATATAGACATTTATATCTTTTTTCATAGTTTTCTAATTTTTATACTGCAATTTATGATCGATCCTTTTAAAACGACACTAATTATTTATCAGTGTACCCAATTCATCTGAACTCATAAATTCCACATCCGGCCAAAGCTTCATGATTACTTGTAGTAATTCCGCGAATTGGCGTAAGTTATTATCTCTGTTTTGGGGATGTATAGCCCCTATAAAGTTGAGTCGGTGCGCGCTGATGATGGCAGGCTTCTTTAATTTAAAAGTTTTTTCAATACCTTTCAAGCAGTATTCCTTATTCAAGCGGTGGTCTTGTGTCGGTTCAAAAAGACAGTTACGTACCAAATAGGTTTGCCCCAATTCATTTTTCTGTCCCATGTAATGATGTATAGTATCTGTTATCTGACTCTCTTTTGAAAGATACTGAGAATAACTACCTTGCAAAATATCGACTCCTATTTGTTTTAACGTTTCATTCAACTCCGGATTCCAGATATAACAAGGAGCTATAAAAGATTTTGAAACATAGCCAAATATCTCTCGAAATAACCTCATCCCATCTTTCAGGATTTCTTTTTGTAACTTAATAGACTGCTCTGAATTAACCATAAATTCTCCAAGTACATGATTCTTCTGTTTGTTATAGCGAATCCCCCATGTTTGCAAATCGAAGCATGCCCTCAGTTCCGGATTCCCTTCTTGCAATTCAGACATCCACTTTTCTATATTCAGATGTTCCCTGCCATGGAATTGAGGTACAAAAAGACTCTGTGTAATACCTTCTTTCCAACTATCGAATAAACAGTTAGGATAACGTTCAAGAGTAACTGTAAAAGGTTCATAGAAATAAGATGTAAAACCGGAAGCTCTTATCCTCTCAAAGTCAGGGTTGGCAACACAGATATTCGCCGTGATTTTAGGTGAATTTCCTTTAAAGTCTTTATAATGTGACAACACGTCAAATAACAATGATAAATCTTCCTTCGTAGCAAGTGAATCATTCTCATTATAGCAACGTCCAACTACGTCTAATCCCAATGATGCCATTTTATGAAATACATCTAACGAAGGCATTCGTATGCTCCCCCAGTCATCAGATTCTATTACGATTATTCTCCGATTAGTCGTATACCCTCTACGTTCATTTATATATGTGTATAAATGACTTTTAGCAGCAGATTGATAATGTTTTAATGTATTCATTTATACAAGTTTTCAATCATCCAATATTGAGGAATAAATGTTTCTTCATGATAGACTAAATCCGATGTCCAATAGCCATGTACCATCTCTTCCTCATCAAACCCAAATCCATAACTAGCTTCTACCAATAAAGGAGTATTATTAGATTTATCAATCACAAAATCAAAAGCAACAGATTGCAATGAAAACTTTTTAGATATTTCTAAAGCGATTTTGATTATGTCAATTGATATAAGTTCATTATTAAAAATCAATGTACCGCTACCTGAAGCACGAAAATCATCTTTTCTAACAGCCCTTTGAAATCCCCAACACTTACCATCTACAACTTTAATTCTATAATCGGTTTTATTGCCAACAATAAACTCCTGAAAATAAGCATACCCTTTCTCCGGTGCATGGAATTTAGCAAACTCAGTGGGTATCACTAAACGAACTACCCCTTTGAGCACACCTGTAAAAGAGTCTTTCCCGGTTCTCCACTTATGAAAACGCTCCTTCAAATTTCCCCATCTATCAAATTGGGAAAAACCTTTTCCAAAAGCCTTATTGATTAACCGGATTGCATCTTGCCGGGTACGAACCAGTTTCACATTGGCAGCACCGGCACCACCGCGCAGTTTGAAAACTTTAGGAAAAGTAGTTTCATTTGCCCAATGTATTGCCTCCGCTTTTGTATAAAACACATACGAAGGAATCAAAGGTGCGCCAATCGCTTCAAACAGATATTTCTGACCTACCTTATCATCAAAATGCCAACCGGTGGCAAAATCTGGAAAGACTTTCTTACCGGCCGATTGCAGTGAATAAAGTAGCTGTTTGGCAAAGAGTGTATCTTTATAACTCCCATGATGATGATGCCACATAAAAGCATCACAATCACTCACCTCCTGTATAATATCATTATCATAAGCATTAACCAATTTATAGGCAATCTTATGCTCTTTACAATATTCAATCCAACGGTCACTAAACGAACCCTTATTATGATGAATGGCTATTTTCATTATCTTATAATCTGGCGTCTATTATCTCTGAATCCAAAAAGCCCTTGACATCGAAAACGACAGCGATTTCTTTCTCTATAAGCTGATTAATATCAAGCACTTTAAACTCATCATGTGCTACAGCTAAAATAATAGCATTGTATTTCGCAGAAGGCAATTCATTAATAACTTCTATACCATATTCATGCTGTGCGATAACCGGATTGGCCCAAGGATCATAAACCGTAATATTAATATTATACGTTTGCAATGCTTTATAAATATCAATGACCTTCGTATTACGTACATCCGGACAATTCTCTTTAAAAGTAAAACCAAGTATTAATATGTTGGAATTCAATACCTGAATACCTTTCTTTAACATAAGTTTCACCACTTGATTGGCTACATATTCTCCCATACCATCATTCATCCTACGCCCTGCAAGAATAATCTCAGGATTATAACCATAGCGCTGTGCACATTGGGCCAAGTAATAAGGATCTACACCAATGCAATGGCCGCCCACCAAACCGGGTTTAAAAGGTAAGAAGTTCCACTTAGTGCTTGCAGCTTCGAGTACATCCAATGTGTTAATACCCATTCTATTGAATATCTTAGACAACTCGTTCACGAAAGCAATATTAATATCACGCTGTGAATTTTCAATCACCTTTGCAGCTTCGGCCACTCGCATGGTAGGTGCCAAATGTGTACCGGCTGTTATAACAGAAGCATATACTGCGTCTACTCTTTTCCCTATCTCAGGAGTAGAGCCCGAAGTTACTTTCTTGATTTTCTCTACCGTATGGAGTTTATCACCCGGATTAATACGTTCGGGAGAATAGCCGGCAAAGAAATCTTCATTTAACTTCAAGCCGGACACCTTTTCTACCACCGGAATACATTCGTCTTCGGTAACACCCGGGTAGACAGTTGATTCATAAACAACGATATCTCCTTTGGAAATCACTTTGCCTACAGTGGTACTCGCACCATAAAGAGGTGTCAAATCCGGATTATTATTTACATCGACAGGAGTGGGAACTGCCACTACATAGAAATTATAATCTCTGATATCTTCTATATCAGATGTACAGGTAAAACCACCGACAATGGCAGATTGTAACAGTTCGTCACTTACCTCAAGCGTAGAATCATGTCCTGCCATTAGAGCCTCTACCCGCTTTGAATTCATATCAAAACCAACCGTTTTGTATTTTGTTGAAAATAATCTTGCTAACGGCAAGCCAACATAACCTAAGCCGATCACACAAATTTTAGTATCCATATATGTATCATCTATGTTTTATCTATTTCAAGTTCTCCCAATACCAGGCAACCGCTTCTTTCAATCCGTTACGCATACTATATTGTGGGGTATAGTTAAGAAGAGCCTTGGCTTTGTCTATACATGCCAAAGAATGAGGGATATCGCCTATTCGATTAGGCCCATGCAGTATTTCGATATTGGCTATTTCCGGATCAAAATCACTTAGAAACTCTTTTAAATAATCAACCAATTGATTTAAAGTGGTACGTTCTCCAAAAGCTGTATTGTATACCTGATTAACCGCTTCAGAAGAGATAGTTTCCAATGCCAACAGGTTCATCTGCACCACGTTCTTGATGTAAGTAAAATCGCGGCTATACTCTCCGTCACCATTAATAACCGGCGATTCATGATTCATCAATTTCTTTACAAAAAGAGGAATCACAGCAGCATATGCTCCGTTAGGATCTTGTCTTCGACCAAATACGTTGAAATATCTCAAACCAATGCACTCCATGCCATAAGTTTTGGCAAAGACATCAGCATAGAGTTCATTTACATATTTAGTAATCGCATAGGGAGAGAGTGGCTTACCTATCACATCTTCAACCTTCGGAAGACTTTTGCTATCACCGTAAGTAGAAGAACTGGCTGCATAGACAAAGCGTTTCACGCCTGCATCTCTGGCAGTAACCAGCATATTAAGGAAACCGGAAATGTTCACTTCGTTGGTAGTGGCAGGGTCTTGGATAGAACGAGGCACTGAGCCCAGGGCTGCTTCATGCAATACATATTTGTTGCCTGCTACGGCTTTCCGGCAGTCTGCCAGATTACGAATATCGCCTACGACGAGTTTAAAGGTAGTTGGATATTTGTTGATCAATGGTAATAAATTCTCAATATGACCCGTGGAAAAATTATCCAGGCAAGTCACGACATCACCTCTTTCAAGCAAGGTCTCACAAAGGTTAGAGCCGATAAAGCCCGCCCCGCCAGTTACTAAAACATTCATTTAATTTATTTTCTATAAAGTTAAAAAGCATGCGACATTTACGTATGTATGTTTTCTACTTATTCTATTACTTCCCAGTTCGGATACGGATTAGCCTCCAGACTCTCCAGATAGTCAAAAACCTCCCGCTCTGCCAAAGTCAAATCACGCCCTTCCCAACCATTGATTATTGCATGGGCTTCTTTCGCTAACGCATCGTCAAAAGTTTCTGCATAGCAGGCTACTAAAAGCTGACACTTCAATAGTGAGGCGAGAAGTTGGTCGAGTATCTTCCAACTACGATCGAGAAGAACCTGGATCTTTTTATTCTTGTTACCATTGTCATAAATGGTGGCATGGAAACCACTCAACAGGGCGTAGCAAAGCCTGGCTTCTTCTTCGATATTGGAACTACGACGGATGTAGAGATCTTCGGACTGACGGTATACCTCGAGATTGAGTTCACAAAAACGGTCGGAGTAAATGGGACTACCATCGAAACCTAAGTTGAGAAGTTCGTGCGTGATATGGCACAGGGCATCAATTTGGGATTGTAGAAACATGAATTTATTTACAATTTTCGATTTACAATTTACGATTGAAAAATGATGTAGTTATCAATTAGATGATTTACAACCAATTATAATGAGGAGTCGGAAATGCGTTCTATCAAGGAAGGATGGATGTAGGCAGTAGCTACTGCCATGACTCCCTGAATACAAACCGACACGCGGCGGTCTCCCTTGACACGGATGATGACTCCTTCCACACCCTCGAAGATACCACCGGTGACACGAACACGGTCGCCTTTCTGTAAGGCGGTGGCGACGGGATCGAGGTAGACAATCTGCTCTTCGTAATTGCCCGAAACGGCAATGAAGCTACGCATCTGGGAATCCGGGATGGTAATCGGACGACGAAGCTCCTGATTGAAGATGTAACGGACAGCCAAAGAGAGGGCGATGGACTGACGGATATCTTCGATACATTGCAGTGAGGAACGGACGAAGATAAGGTTATGCACCACGGGAACGAGTTTGCGGATTTTACGGTCCGCTTTCTTGATGTACTCGTAGTGCATGGGGATGAAGTTCTCAATCTTTTCGGCATCTAAAATCTCTTTCAGGAGAAGCTCGCGGCTATAAGTGACGCGAAGCGGATACCAGTGTATGTCAGTGGATTTGTTCACAATTGGATATTCTTTAGGGACACTGGGGTAGTGAAAACTCCTTCCGGTTAAGCGTGTATAAGTAGAGATTATCAATGAGTTATACACTTGCCCTCAATAGTGGCCCTATCACAGGGAACGAACATAAAGAGGGGATTTATGAGGTGTGCAAGGACTTGTTTTTATTGAAAACAAAGCGGGATGCACAACTTATTATAAACGAGCCGACTGAAAGCAATAAGTGTTTCAATAGACGTTCGTTTAATTGAACGCTTTTTTTACACATCATATAAAGGGAGAATATCATAAAAGCATACAGATAAAAGAGTAATTTATTTAATATCGTATATTACTAATAATCAGACCATTGAGGGTAATTCAATAAATATAATATCATTTTTTTTATTAAACATTTTGCCAGTATAAAAATACCTCATATCTTTGCGTTCAATTAAACGAACGTTTATTGAAACACTTTTATATTCGATAGATATTTTATTGATTTACAATATAATACACACATAAAACAAGCATTTTCCTTCATTTTACCCCATAAATAATCCATACTAAATGAATTAATTAACTACTTTCGCGATTTTAAACATTTTTATCATTAACTAAATTAAAATCGCGAATTATGAACCAAAAACTACAACAGAAAGAGGATAGTAAAAGAGTAAAAAAAACGAGGATAAAAAGTATTTACTAACCAATAAACAGGAAACTCAATCAAAGAAAGGAAGAAAAAAGGAGAAACCAATGTGCGGTATTATTTCCTGTCACGAAGAATATATCAGAGACATGATATTGTTGTGCAAAAAAGGAGCAATGGGAGAAGATTTAAAGACATGTCAAGCCAGTTTAGCACGATTTATTTTTGAAAGGAGCACACTCATTCATATAGTCAACGGGGAATACAAACAACTAAAATACAGCACTATAAAAACCTACATATCCCAAATATGGAATGAAGAGGAATAACACTAATCCGGTTATGAGGAGACAGCGAAATTACAGGACACCTATTTTGTAAATTCATTTTAGAATAATAAGCATATATTCGCAGCAGATTGAAGCGAAAGATGTAGGAGTGCCGCTTTCTCAGGATGCGGCACTTTCTTTGTATACAGCATCAACCTGAAAAAAAATAATTATTCATCATTTTAAATTCAGTATTATGAAAAAGCAGAAAAGGCAGGTGTCACAGAGTGAAGCAATGAAAGCAAGATGGAAAAGACGGATCGTGATGGAAAAAGATTACCCGGAGAGTACCGCACAATGGATGGCAGAACGACTGGAAACATTGTTGGACCACATGCTGTATGGGCATGCCATGATTGCCTATCACAAGCAGAACGGAGATTTCAAGTTTGTGAAAGGGACACTGATCTATTACGAAGCAGAGTTTCACAAAGCATACGATCCAACAAAGGTGGAAGGAGCCGTCGTTTACTGGGATGTGGAGCAACAGGGATGGAGGACATTTCTGGTGGAGAACTTTATGGAATGGAGACCTATTCAGTAGTTAGTAGCCAGTAGTCAGTAGCCAGAATCTATGCAGTGTATCAGAGGTATGCTAAAAGAATTCCGGCTACTTACTATCAACTACTTACTACTTGCTACTAACTACTTACTACTCAAAAAAATTATGGCTACAGAATACTATGGAATAAACTACTTCCCGCTACTGACGGGATTTTTTCACTGCGATACGATAGAACTGATTACGGCGATACATGGAGTGAAAGGGCCGCATGCGGTGATCATGTTGCTGTGCAAGATATATACTGACGGGTATTACATTCATTGGGGAGAGGACCAATGCATGATTTTTGCAAGGAAGTTAGGACCGGAATACGATAAAAAGACAGTGGAAGAGATCGTAAACCTGCTCATCGAAAAAGAATTTTTCGATAAAGAAAGCTACGAAAAACACGGAGTGCTGACTTCTGTGGAGATACAAAAGGTATGGTTGGAGGCTACAAGCCGCAGAAAGAAGGACTTAACCAAACTGCCCTACATGCTGACAGAGGGAGCGAACTCAAAAAATGTATGCAAAACAGGTAGTTCAACTACAGAAAATGTAGACAAGTTACCGACTCAAATGGAGTTGAACCTCGAAAATGCAGACAAT
>NZ_CATJGZ010000093.1:0-90081 GCF_949740115.1 Bacteroides sp. 41_26 | reverse complement strand
CAAAGTGATAACTTTGGCTAGAATGCGGAAGTAGCTCAGTTGATAGAGCATTAGCCTTCCAAGCTGAGGGTCGCGGGTTTGAGCCCCGTCTTCCGCTCTCAAGAGAATCCTGATAGTCAGATTATTGACTTTCAGGATTTCTTTTTTTAAACCAGTTGTAAATACAGACTTTGAGAATCACAGAAACACCATAATGAGAAATAAAAAGATATCTTAATACTCCACATACCATAGATACAAGCTATCAAATATTCTTTATACTGCCCATCTTTTTTCATTGAAAATACAATTTTCATCCAATCTCAATCTATCGGTTGCAGATATTTTTTCAAAGCATCTGATAATTATCAGTGCATTCAATCAATAGAAAGATATTCATTAAATAGACTATATAAATTTAATGCCATACGAAAAGTAACCTTCTTATATCTACTCCTTAAAACTATCCCCGAAACTAAAAAAACAGTAAATGGGCCCACTACGTACTTCACAAGATGATCATCAGAACAATAGTCCCTTTTTTCAGCACATTTTTACCTGTGTTTTTTTGGGGGGACCACTATATTTGCAGTGTGATTTAATTAATACAATATCTAATATTCATAATGTAAAACACTAAAATATGAAAAAAAAGATTATTCTGTTTTTGGGATTATTCTTAATAATAATCATACCCTCTTGTTATGCTATAAATATTCCCCGTCCCGAATATCCCCGCCCACAATTTGAAAGAGCAGATTGGATAAACTTAAATGGAACATGGACTTACACATTTGATTTTTCCAAGAGTGGTATGGAACGTTTTTTATATAATTCCGAAGGGTTCGAACAATCTATTATAGTTCCTTTCTGCCCGGAAAGTTCACTCTCGGGAGTTGAGCACAAAGACTTCATCAATGCAATGTGGTATCAGCGTAAGATTTCCATTCCGGCTACATGGGAAAATAAATGTATTCTGCTTAATTTCGGCGGAGTAGATTATAAATCGATCGTATATATTAACGGACAACAGGTTTTTATCCATTACGGAGGCTCCTCCTCTTTCTCTGTAGATATTACTCCATATGTTAAAGCTGGTTCTATCAGTAATTTAGTAGTATATGTGGAAGACGATTTACGACAAGGATTACAAACAGCCGGTAAACAGTCACTTCGCCTAAATTCTTACAGCTGCCACTACACACGGGTTACAGGTATCTGGCAAACAGTCTGGATGGAAGCCATAGCAAAAGATGGCTTGAAAAGCTGCCGTATTACCCCCGATTTAGATAACAAAAAATTTATTTTCGAACCGATATTCTACAATATAGATAGAGAAACCTCGTTTAAAGTTCGTATTTTAGATAATGGAAAAGAAATTTTCGTACAGCAAGTTCCCTCAAGTCAAAGTTCGTTCATTGTCGCCAAACTGAAAAACGTGAAAACTTGGTCACCTGAGTCCCCTTTCCTTTATGATATTGAGTTTACTGTATTGAATGCCAAAGGAGAAACAATTGACAAAGTTAACTCATATGCAGGCATGCGGAAGGTGGAACTTCGTGGGAAAACATTCTACCTCAATAACCAGCCATATTATCAACGACTGGTTCTTGATCAGGGATATTATCCCGACGGACAATGGACTGCTCCCAACGATGCTCAATTAAAAAGAGATATCGAATTGGGTAAGGAGGCCGGATTCAATGGTGCCCGCCTACATCAGAAAGTGTTCGAACAACGGTATTTTTATTGGGCCGACAAACTGGGATATCTCACTTGGGGTGAATCCGCCAGTTGGGGACTAAAATGGGAAGACCAAATGGCAGCCCGCAACATGATTACCGAATGGGAAGAATGTGTATATCGTGACTACAATGCCCCCTCTCTCGTAATATGGTCACCTTTGAACGAAACCTGGAAGGATGATATTGACGGTCAACGTGCCCGATTAACGAACGATCTCTATTTCATTACAAAACGCATAGACCGTACTCGTCCAGTAGTAACTACAAGTGGCGGATACCACGCCGGATTTACCGATATCTATGCTGAACACACTTACGTCCAGGATCCCGTCCTATTATACAAACAATTAGCTTTAAACGAAGAAGGTTATCCTTATGTATTCCGCCCCGACAAAAGTGCACCTTATAAAGGAGAAGCATATATAATCGATGAATTCGGAGGTATACAATGGTTCAAGGAGATGAAAGCACCTGAAGTCAGTGATCCCAAAAAGTTCTGGGGGTATGGTGCCCCTCCCAAAACGCTGGAAGAATTCTACCGAAGACTGGAAGAACAAGTTAATGTTATTCTGAGCCTCGACCACATCATCGGATTCTGTTACACACAGATAGTCGATGTGGAACTGGAAAAGAATGGCATCTACACATACGATCGGAATGAGAAATTCGATATGAAACGTATTCGACAAATCTTCTCAAAGTCTCGTGAACAAGCTAAAGAGGAAATAAAGAAGATGTTGAAAGAAAGAGAGATTGAAAATGAAAATAACAAATAAACATATGTAACGTTAGTTGAATTATTTTACACAAAATCAAATTGTTAACATTTAAATTAGTTGAAACATGAAAAAAAGTACTTTTTCACTTCTGATCGCTACATTAATGGCAGGAAGTGTAGTATCGCAATCATTGCCGGAAGGTATGACAAGTCTTCTTCCGGAAGGAGTAAAGGCAAATATTGCAACGGAACAAAAAGGTAGTAAAAAGAAGGATCTGGTAGTTGCAGGAGAAAAATCGAAGGGATATAAGGCTTTTTTTGCAGCTTCAGACGCTACCCACGGCGAAGAGCTTTGGGTAACCGACGGAACGAAACAAGGAACCTACATGGTAAAAGACATTTGGCCGGGCAGCTCCGGTTCAAATGTAAATTATCTGACACGTTTCAATGACAAAGTTGTATTTGGTGCCGATGATGGAGAAAATGGTATGGAATTGTGGATTTCGGACGGAACGGAATCAGGTACTTACATGGTAAAGAATATTCATGAGTGGGCTTCTTCGGATCCGCGCGGGTTTACACAAATCAATGAAACCCAATTTATTTTCGGGGCCAAAGATTTTGAGAGTGAAAATTATGATGCTGCCCGAGGGGAACAATGGTGGCTGTATGTCAGCGATGGAACTCCAGAAGGAACTGAGTTGATTTATGAATGTGATACAAGATTTCCCGGACAATCTTACGGAACTACATGGTCAACTCCTTATTGCCGTGTCGGAAGAAAAGTATTCTTTAAAGCAGATAATACAGATGGTACGGTAGGTGAAGAGCTTTGGGTAACAGACGGAACCCGCGAAGGTACCAAACTGGTTATGGATATTAATACGGAAATGTTAACTACTGGAACCGGCTCCTCAGCTCTCGATAACTTGGTTAATTTCTATAATGAAAAACTATTCTTTAAAGCATGGACTATCGAACACGGTGCTGAACCTTGGGCCAGTGATGGTACCCCTGAAGGTACATATGAAATTAAGGATACAGACCCTTCATTGGATGCAAACTCAAAGCCACGCAGTGGAGGAGTTTCCTGCCCTGGTATATATCCATACAACGGAAAAATATATTATCGCGGATATGACCCGGAAAAAGGATTCGAACTAGCATGTACAAATCTGGAAAAAGAAGATTATACTACTTTTGATATTAATGTGAACGATCCTACGAATGAAAAGAATGGTTTTGCTGACCCTGGTGTCGAATTTGACGGAGTATATATGTTCTGTGCCGACACTGGCAACGATGCAACAAAACCGAATAATTTCGGTGGTGAATTACACTATACCGATGGAGTAACAGTGACTATGCAGTCGGATAAGGCTCCCGGTTCACTTAGTCATTGGGCAAAAGATCTCACTGTAGTTTCTGGTAGTTTGTATTGGTGGAATGCAGGTGGTGCAGTAGCTGAAGATAAAGAAAAACTTTTCAGAATAGACAACAAAGACCAATTCCCGGTTCGTGTTACTAATTTTAATCCGGCCGGTGACAAAGTCCACACATTACGCAACCTGAATGGCGATCTTCTATTTGCCACGAATGATGAAAGCAAAGCATTGTATATTTATCACTACCGCAAAGAAGGATACGATCCGGTAAAGGACGCCGATGATTTAGATAAGAGTTTAGAGTTCAGAACCCGTGCAGAGATGGAAGGAACAGGTATTAAAACAACCCAGGTACCGACAGAAGCAATTATTTATCCAAATCCTGCATCCGATAAATTCAATTTCAATGTTCAGGGAAATGTAAAAAGTATAAAGATATACGATATTTCCGGAAGATTGATAAAAGAAGAAACTAAATTGACTACAAATTCAGTTAATATATCTTCTCTTACTAAAGGAATTTACCGTGTTTTGTTCACTTGTACAGAAGGCTCTTTTGTTTCCAGCTTACTCGTAAACTAAATAACATGAGCTGAATATAGATTTTAGACATAAGAAAAAGAAATAAAATTTGTATATCAAATAAAATATATTCTTTTATTCTTATGTCTAAAAATAATTTGTAACAAGAAAAAATAGATCTATATAAAAATCAAAACGGTTTCTGTATTAATCTATTAGATGAACGATTATTTAAAATCTAATTATTGAATGAATAAGCATCAATTTTATAAGATGGCGGCACTCCTTGCAGCCCTATTGTTTACGCTTGCTTCATATGGGCAGAACATTTTTTCACTATCGGGAACCGTATTGGACAGCAAAAGCAAAGAGCCACTCATTGGTGTCACTGTAGTGGAAGAAGGTACCACAAATGGTACAGTAACTGACCTGGACGGAAAATTCGTCTTAAAAGTAGCCTCTAACGTAACTCTTCGTGTCAGCTATATGGGCTACACAAGTAAAAAAATAACTGTTACCAACAACCATCAATTGACAATATTGCTGGAAGAAGAAAGCAGATTGCTGGATGAAGTGGTCGTTGTAGGATATGGTGTTCAGAAAAAGAGTGATATAACAGGAGCCATCTCTTCTGTTTCAGGTGAGGCAATAAACAATGTCCCGGTTGCATCGGCTTTGCAAGCTTTACAGGGTAAAGCTTCCGGTGTGAATATTATTCAAAACACCGGTGCACCAGGAGGTAATACAACCATCAAGATTCGAGGAACAGGTACAGTCAATGACGCCGATCCGCTTTACGTAGTGGATGGATTTATTGTTGACGGGATAGACCACCTAAGTCCAAACGACATTGCTAATATTGAAATATTGAAAGATGCAGCTTCAAGTGCCGTATACGGTGCACGTAGTGCTAATGGCGTTGTGTTGATAACTACCAAGAGTGGTGAAAAAGGAGAGATGAAAATTTCATTTGATAGCTTCGTAGGGGTTTCCACTCCTTGGAAAAAAATATCAGTAATGGACGTAGAGCAATACGCCCTTATGCAAGACTATATTAATGGATTGTCAAATTACTCTGTTGACGGTCAACTATATTATTCTAAAAACTCATCCGGAGAACTTTATTACGATAAATATAAATTTTTCCTTGTCGATACAATCAGAAATAATTCTCCTAATAATTGGTGGGATGCAATCACTCAAACCGGTTTCAAACAACAATATAACCTTTCAGTATCCGGAGGAAATGACAAACATAAATACATGGTCAGCGGAAGTTATTATAATGAAAATGGAATTGTAAAGACTTCCGGATACAGACGTTTTAACACACGCATCAATCTGAATAGTAAACTGGCATCGTGGTTAAGCATGAATGCAAACATCATGTACACAAATGAAAACCGCCAGATTGTACCCGAAGGAAAAAGTAGCGTACTAAAACAAGCTCTGTTTCAAAATCCAATGATTTACACATACAATTCAAAAGGATATTTTTCCGAAAATCATCCGATTGCAGTATTGGAACGTAACCACAATAAGATGAGTAGGCACCGTATTGATATGAACTTAAGTCTTACTGCCCAACTCTTAAAGCAACTAACCTATCAATTTAAAGTATCGGACTATATTGTTCCCGAAACACTTTCTAATTTTTATGAGGTGAATAAATTAGAAGAAGATTTTCAGATGCCCAATGACCTGACTACGATATATAAGCGTCAAAATCTGACTAATAAATGGGAAATTAATAATTTAGTCACATTTATTTGGAATAATAATGTACACGACATCACAATCATGGCAGGTCAGACAGCCGAAGGCTACCGTTATAGTTTTCAAGAGTCGAACAGAAAAGGCACTGCAAGCAATTCATCCGACCTATGGTATTTGTCGAGTGGATATACAGGTGATAAAACTTATGGACGTGACCGCCATTGGAGTGCATTAGGTTTTGTAGGACGAATAAACTACAATCTACTTGACCGCTATCTGCTTCAGGCGAATTTTCGTGCCGACGCTTCCTCTATTTTTGCCAAACAGGAAAGATGGGGCTTCTTCCCTTCCGTTTCATTGGGTTGGAAATTCTCATCCGAATCTTTTATGGAAAGTGCCGATTGGCTTTCGTTAGGTAAACTTCGTATAGGATGGGGACAGTTAGGAAATAACAGAATCGATGAAATGTCCCGCTATACGCTGTTAAATACACAGTATAATTATCCGTACGGAATAGGAAATCACATCCTCTACCCGGGTATTACTGCAACAACTATCGGGAACCCTGACATTCGATGGGAAAAAACGGAAACCGTTAATATAGGTCTTGATATGGGCTTTTTTAAAAACAGACTAACAATCGGACTGGAATTCTTTGACAAGCGAACCACCGATATGTTGTTACGTGTTCCTGTCACTTTATCGGCAGGCCTTGACGATTCTCCGATGACAAATGCCGGTTCTGTCCGTAATCGTGGTGTGGAATTGATTGTGAATCATAAGAATAGCATAAACAAATTTAGATATGAAATAGGGTTCAATATATCCTATATTAAAAATAAAGTAATGAGTTTGGGTACAGGCAATGAACCTATTTACGGAGCACGACTGGACGAGTCGAGCATTGTTGACTTTGTAACAAAAACAGCTGTAGGAAAACCGATTGGTAGCTTTTTCGGATATGTAACAGACGGCATTTTCAATACATATGAAGAAGTAAAAGCAAGTGCACAATACGAACCCGGGAAAAATGCCCTCGATCAAATCACACGTCCGGGAGATTTTCGTTTTAAGGACTTGAATGGCGATGGTCGTATTACGGCAGAGGACCGGACATATTTAGGATCTCCACTACCCGATTTCGTTTTCGGAGTACCACTCTCTTTCAGTTATGCCAATTTTGACCTGAGTCTTTTCTTTCAGGGACAGACCGGAAATAAAATATTCAACGTAATGGATTATTACTTGAACAATGCAAGTTCAGGGAATGTCTATGCAGATATTCGCAGTAAACACTGGTCTGGTCAATTAACAGATGAGAGAAAATTCTTTCCAAGAAATCTCAATACATCCGTTCCCGATCTCGATCCCAATGATATGCCTCGTAATTTCAGAGCCTCCGATTTTTATGTAAAAGACGGTTCTTACATTCGTCTTCAGGAACTTCGCTTTACATATAATTTCACAGAAAAGGTATGTTCCAAATTATATCTGTCAAATTTATCTCTATATGTAGGAGCTTACAATCTGGTAACGTTCACACGATATAACGGATTTGATCCGGAAGTAGGTAAAATAGTGGGAACAGAAGGTAACAATCTTAATATGGGAGTGGACCACGGAAATTATCCGCAGGCACGTACATTTACGATAGGATTTAAAATTGCTTTGTAACTATAAACAACCGACTTATGAATAAGAATTTATTTAATGCACTGCTTATCCTAAGTTTCTCGTCGACACTTTTAACCGGGTGTAGTGACTTTCTGGAAAAAGAAGTCCTTGGAAGTTCCACAAACGAAAACTTTTACGATACACAATATAAATTACAAGCCGCTTTGAATGCAACTTATGATGTGCTACAAATGGACCTTTTTAATGAATGTGAGTGCCGTTTCGGTGAAGCCTGTGCCGATGATGTGGTAGGAGGCGATGAAAGTCTGAGCACTCAAATGGGACAATTGGTACAGTTCAGATTTAATACATCAAACACTTGGATAGAAGACAGATATAAAATTAATTATAAAGGGATACAACGCGCTAATCAGGTAATAGCCAATGTACACAAAGTAAAGTTATCGGTTCATGATTACGCTTCTTATAAGACTGTACGGGAAATATTGGGACAAGCTAAGTTTTTAAGAGCTTTATATTATTTCAACTTAGTCAAAACATATGGTGGCGTACCTATTCGTGAAGAAATAGAGACAATGGATCATTTTGTTATCCCTCGCAGCTCTGTCACTGAAGTATATGCTTACATCGAAAAAGATCTTAGAGAAGCTGCTATCATGTTGCCAGCACGCTATATGGGAGCAGATGCAGGTAAGGCAAGTAGTGCCGCAGCCGTAGCATTGCTGATGAAAGTACTCATGTACCAGGCTACTCCCGGGATACAATCTGAGAAGTGGCAGGAAATGGTAAACCTAGGCGAATACTTTATAGATGGTAAAAAAATGACTTTTGGAGAAATTCTCAAATTCGACACTTCAGTAGAAGATTGGGAAACTCTTCGTAAACGTCTTTGGTTTATGCCAAAAGAATTGATTTCTCGGACAGACCCTTATGAAACTACAGATACAGAATTACTTGCATTGCAAAATGCTTATTCACTTGGCTATAAAGATTACTATGGTAATGCTATCGAATATCTTGATCAGTTTTATCAAACCGGAGAATTCTGTAAAGGATCTATCTTTGAAGTTGTATTTAAAGAATCAGCAGATGGTTCTACAGGAGATACGAACGAGGGTTCTTCTATCTATAATAAACTGTACGCAGTTCCAAGTACTATGTTATGGATAAAAAGTGACATAAGGGCGGAGTTATTCGGTAATGATCCTCGTATTGCCACTGTTAGCGGACATCAGGATTATGCCCCCGATGGAGAAATAAACAATTGTGGACCAGGTAAGATCGTTTCATTAAAATGGTATACGCCTTTAAAAGATCGTCCGCAATATGGCGGTGACAATGGTAAAAACAGACGCTTAATTCGTTATGTAGAAGTTGTACTAATGTATGCGGAAGCATTAAATGAGTGCCACCAAGGTGCACGGGCATTAGAACAACTAAATAAAAGCAAAGCCCAAGCCAATACTATAAATAATAGTGCCACTCTCTATCTCGGAGGAGGCTATGGCTATATGCGGGATCAGATATGGAAAGAACGTCGTATTGAACTCAGCTACGAATGGGATCGCTTTTTCGATTTGGTCCGTCAAAAAAGAGCAGCAAGTGTACTTAAAGCATTTGGTGCCAAGCAATCCAATAAACGCGGCTACTTCTTCCGGGAAGGAGTTAATGAAATCTTTCCTATACCACAAAGCGAAATTGATATCTCTAACGGAATAGTGAAACAAAATCCAGGTTATTAATTAAATGTGTCATAAAATGAAAATAAGTATAAAACTGTTATTGGGTATGTGTCTCATTTTATTCATGGCTTCTTGTGAAGATGAGAATGCTCGCCCACCTCATGCTGAGATGCACATCAATAAGCTACAACTAACGATCAATGAGTCAATGGTTATCAACTTTACCGGTACGGCCGATCAGACTGTTATCTATACAGGTGATAACATGCATGATTATAATCTTCGTGACCAGAGCAATACAGGATTTGTGATGAACAAAGACCTGTTCACATATGCTTATTCAGTACCCGGAATATATAAGGTAGTATGTGTTGCTTCTACTTATACGGATCTTGCTACAGATTTAAAACGAGACACCTGTTCATACACAGTTACAGTAATTGACAATGAAACAGAAATCGAGAGACTGTCATGTCCTCAGGTGTTGTATGATGAAGTCTTTGCTAAAAGAATGGAAAACGATGAATGGTTGATGAAGCTTCCGCGTAAAGTAAAATATAGCACATCAATGCCTTCCATATCGCTTTCTCAAAGATTGCGTTTTTACATACCATCGGACTCAACGAAAGTATTTCTCAATGGAAAAGCATATTCGAATACAAGTAAGTATGATTTATCTACCCCGATCGATATCCAAGTAAAATCGAATTATGGAACAATTCGTCCATACAAATTATATACTTTGTATTATCCGGAATTTAATGCGTTTACACTAGCTGGTTCTAAAGGAACACTGTCCCGTTCAGAATTTGATTATAGTACGTTCGAAATGAATGTGACTTTACCAGCAGGTACGGATATCCGTAATCTTGTACCTGAATTCACATTGTATTCGGCTACGGACAAAGTCTACATTGGAGACACAGAACAGATATCAGGAGCCTCTACAGTAGACTTTACCAACGACGTTATTTATCGATTGGTATCTACTGTACCTGGAAACCCAGCTATGGAAGCTGTGTCGACCATTAAAGTTAATATAAAATAGGTACTAGTCTTTTGTTTTATTAATTACTGGCAATATATGTACAAATTGTTATTCCTTATTCTATTTTTTCTATTATCTGCTCCCACACAACTAATGTTGCGAGCAAGTAATCGCTTCATGCATATCACAAGTAAACGAGCAAGTAATCGCTTCATGCATATCACAAGTAAAGAAGGACTTCCACACCAACAAATCGAAAAGATAATGCAGGATGATAAGGGTAAGTTATGGATAGGAACACGCAATGGACTGTCATGCTATGACGGGTACAATATTGTCAGCTATTTTAATCAAAAGAATAATCCTCACTCACTAAGTCATAATTTTATTAAAGCATTGTATCAGGATAGCAAGAAGCGAATATGGATTGGCACGTATGAAGGAATATGCAGATATCAGCCTGCCACAGATGATTTTAAATGCTACAATTTACCCAGCCCCAAAGTATTCTCTATTGTTGAGACAAGTACCGGAAAGATAATATGTGGGGGCGACCAGCTCTATATATATAATGAACAAACAGATGAATTCGTTTTACAACCGCGTCAGGACTCTTATTTTATTATATCAATGGCAATAGATGCGAAGGATCGTCTTTTTATATCGACTAGCCATTCAATCTTTTATTATGATACCTCTTTTTCTAAAACGACCCAAATAAACCCCACTTACTTTTCAGATTTTCTTCCGGAAAACGACGGTATTATTCCTCTGTTTTTCGATTCGAAAGGACTCCTCTGGATAGGACGAAATGGAAAAGGTGTGATGAACATAAACCTTAATTCCGATTCAATCAGCATACCCGATTTATCCATACTATCCGATGGAACAGTACGCACAATAGCCGAAGATAAAAAAGGTAGAATCTGGCTCGGAACAGAAAAAGGAATTACAATACTTAACGGAGATGGAACATCAGAGATACTCCAGCAAGACTTCGTAGACAACAATAAATTGAATGACAACGCCATATACACTATTTTGTCCGACAAAGACGATAATATGTGGATTGGAACCTACTTCGGAGGTATCAATGTATTGCTAAAGAACAATGAACAAATTCACTGGATAGAGGCAGGATATACGCCTAAACACATCAAAGGTAAGGTAATTCGTAAATTAATCGAGCCACAAAAAGATATCCTTTGGATAGCGACAGAAGATGGTGGATTAAACATTTACAACACAATCACTAACGAAATATATGTTTTTGATAAAATAAAACAATTAGGGCATAATATACACGAGTTATTTTATGACGATACAAATCATAATATATGGATTGGTACCTTCAGAAATGGCCTATTTAATTATAATCTTTCAACAGGAACTTCCGTACGGTATTTGCCCGATGCTAAAAATGGTCTAGCCTCAGATGCTATTTTTTCCATCAAAAAGCAACGTAATGGAACACTTTGGATAGGTACAAGCCGAGGATTACGATATTATGATCCGGAGAAAAAAATGTTTCTACCAATGAATCATCCAATACTCGATATTGATTTCATATACTATATTCTGATAGATAACAAAGATGATGTATGGGTTGGAACCCGGAATAACGGTCTTTTCCATATTAATGTAAAAACCAATGAAATCAATGGATGGACCGCAAAAGCAAGAAATTCTCAACTCAAAGATAATTATATTACATTTCTGTATCAGGATTCAAAGAATATCATTTGGATAGGTACAAGCAACAACGGTTTACAGTTCATAGATCCTTCGGATCTAAAAATCAGAACATTAAAGAATGAACTTTCGTTATCCAGCAGTACTATCTGCAGTATAATTGAAGATGAATTCGATCGTTTATGGATCGGTACGAATCAAGGATTGTACCAATTCAATAAAGAACGCAGTACATTGGTCTGTTATACCGTCGAAGACGGACTACCGATCAATCAGTTCAATTTTTCATCCTCTATTCAGGCTCAAAACGGATTACTCTATTTCGGTAGTGTGGATGGGCTTATTTCATTCACGCCCAAAACAATGAAAGAGAGTAGAGGACCTTTTCATGTCCACCTGGGACACTTAACGATTAACAATCAAACCATCACATCCAAAAGTGAAAATTCTCCATTAACTACAGATCTGGACGAAACGCCAAGCCTCACTTTCTCTTATAACCAATCCCGTTCCTTCAGTATTGAATATACAGCTATATCATTAGGAAATACTAGTACAATCAATTACCAAGTCCGTTTACTGGGAGTTGATAAGAATTGGCGGAACGTAGGAAAAGAACGTAAATTTGTCGGTTCAAATCTTCCTGCCGGAAGTTATAAATTACAAATCAGAGCAAACAATTCTAATGAAGGTTGGGATCGCTCACCTATTAAAGAAATTGAACTTACTATACGTCCCCCATTCTATTTCTCACTTTGGGCTTTTATGCTCTATTTTATGATAGCAGGATTGATTTCTTATTTCATATATCGCATTTTTTCCATCCGACTGAAAGAGAAAAATGCTATCCGGACAGCCAACATGGAAAAAGAAAAATTGGAAGAGATTAATCAGACAAAAATGGACTTTTTTACTTCAGTCTCTCATGAATTGAAAACACCCTTATCATTGATTATGGCACCTCTCAAATATATTTCCCAACATCAAGAAATGTCACCAGAGTCATCGGAACGATTGGAAATGGCCATAAAGAATACAAATAAGATGGTCGGATTAATTGACGAATTGATTACCTTCAATAAAATAGAGTCGGGAGATTTTCAGTTCTATATCCAAAAAGACAACCCATTGGTATTTATTGAGAATATTGCACAACTTTTTAAAGAAAATGCTGCTGAGAAATCAATATCGCTTTATATTCATTGCGAAAACAACGATGAGGAAGTTTGGTTCTCACCTTCTTATGTCGAGAAAATAACTAATAACTTACTCTCTAATGCTATCAAATTTACTCTCTCAGGTGGTAGAGTTTTTATCAATGCAGCAATTACAGACAGTTCTGACGGATATACCTATTTACGTATCGAAGTCAAAGATACGGGAATAGGTATTGTTAAAGAAGAACTTGACAACATATTCGATAAATACTATCAAACGAAACGGGGGCACAATTTAAACTCTAAGGGTTGGGGAATAGGATTAGCTCTTGTGAAAAAATTCACGACAGTTCATAAAGGAAATATTACAGTTGAAAGTGAACCCGGAAAAGGTACCTGTTTTGTTGTTAATCTAAATGTCTCAGAATCTGCTTTTAGTGTACAAAATAAGACCAACACTAAATCTCTGGAGCAATACAAATTCAGTATACCCTATTTGGAGCAGGTAAGAACGAATGCTTCTTTTGTGGATCGGGATACAGAATCAAGACATTCTATTTTGTTCGTAGAAGACAATGTGGAATTACTTAAATTTCTCTCAAACATTTTCGTTGCTAAATATAATATCTACCTGGCTGAAAATGGAGTTGAGGCTCTGGCTATCGCCCATAAGTATCCTATAGATTTAGTGGTTTCAGATATAATGATGGAAGAAATGGATGGAAATACACTATGTCGAAATCTGAAAAATGATCTTTCGACATCACACATACCAGTCATCCTTTTAACAGCCAAAACTGATACGGAAGATGTTATAAAAGGATATGAAAGCGGGGCAGAAGCATATGTTCCCAAACCCTTCGATCCGAATATACTAGAACTTCAGGTGAAGAATATCATTCAGGTGAAGCAGGTACAACGTGAAAGAATCGGGAAGGCAATGGGGGCCGATGTTGAATCGGCATCATTGAGTAAATTTGACAAAGAGTTTATCAATAAGTTAAACGAACTCATTGAGAATAATATTGACAATAATGATTTTTCTATTTCAGATATTACTCAAAGTCTTGGCTTGAGTAGAAGCGTTCTTCATGTAAAAATGAAAAGTTTATTGAATATTTCTATGGGAGATTATATTCGTAAAAAGCGCTTAAAAAAGGCTTGTGAGTATCTTTTAGAAGGTTACAACGTATCTGAAACTGCTTTTAGAACAGGTTTTGGAGATCCAAGTTATTTTACAAAAAGTTTTAAAAAAGAATTTGGTGTTAAACCCACTGAGTATACAAAGTAATAGTTAAAATTTGACCATCGTATATCTATAATTAAAACATAAAAAATATGAAAAAGATTTTTTTGATTATCCTTTTAATATTTATAACTTCATTCTCTTTTGCTCAAACATGGCAAAACCCCATGAATGTTTCAGGACAAGCAGATATGGGTATAGGTGATCCCTATATATTTAAATTCAGGGGAACCTACTACATGTATTCAAGTAGCCGTGACGTGGAAATTAAATGTTGGAAATCAAAAGATTTGATTAATTGGTCAGAAGCAATCGTCTGTTCAACCGATCCCACTGTAAAGAACGCATATGCACCGGAAGTCATATATTGGAACGGAGTTTTCTATATGTATACTTCTCCACAAGGTAACGGTCATTATGTATTAACCAGTAATAGTCCTACAGGACCTTTTGTTCCTGTCACCGGAAATTTGGGAAAGAAAATAGATGGTTCGGTTTTTATAGATGATGATTCAAAGTGGTACTTTTATCATGCAAACAGTGCCGGTATTCAAGGATGCGCCATGCCGAATCCAACAACATTCGGACAGAGCGTCGGATTGAATGCACAAATGAACGGTCAATGGACCGAAGCTCCATGCCTTATCAAAAGAAATGGTATTTATTACTTACTGTATACAGGTAACCATGTGTGGTCTAACGGTTATAGAGTAGATTATGCAATGAATACGACTCAAAATCCCATTAGTATCTATACTCCGCAAATGGAGCAAAATCCGGTGCTCATAAAAACAGAGGGAAGTTTTATCGGACTAGGGCATGGTACCGCTTTCATCGGCCCCGACCTGGATACGTACTATTTTACATATCATAATTTAGTGAGAATAGGCGGAGGAATGGCTCCAAGTAGAAAATTCAATTACGATCGCATGGCTTGGAATGGCGACAAACTACTAATTTTAGGTCCTACTAACTGGGCACAGCAGCAACCCGCATTGGCAAATGCCGACTTCTTTGAAAGAACTGATATCGGAGCTGATTGGTCTATGCCTAATGGAGGTAATTGGAGTATTAAAAACAAAGATCTGCTGTCACAAGATAAAACAGATACGGAATACAAAGCTATTTTCACCCCGTATTCAGCACCCGATTATACCGCTGAATTTACGATGAAAGAAGCTGGAATAAACGAAAATGACGCAAAACTCGGAGCCGTCTTCTCATACAAGGATGAACAAAACTATGGAGTAGCCTTACTAAACAGTAGTTCCAATCAATTAGAAATTAATTTCCGAATCAATAATGTTTGGGGAACGACACAAAACTATGAACTTCCTGTTGGTTTCAATCATCGTGTCTGGCATAGCATCCGAATTGAGAAAAATGTACAAAACTATAAGTTCTTTGTTGATGGATTGTACAAAGCTACGCTAACAAGTAATCTGAACGGAGGACAAATTGGATACATGACTCATAATTGCAATGGACACTTTTCGTATATTGCAATAAGTGATAAGGTAAATGGTTCCGGTATTTTTGATGTTTACAAGCCTGTACCGGGCGATATACAAGCAATCCATTACAATACCGGAGGAGAAGGTGTTGGTTATCATGACCTAACGGTTGAAAATACAGGTGACTCAAGTAATCAAAACGTAAGGAATGACAATGTAGACATCAGTAAAAACAGCAATGGCGGATTTCATATCAGTGCCATTCAGACAGGCGAATGGTATAAATACAATGTGAATGTAAAAACTAAGGGAGTTTA
This sequence comes from Bacteroides sp. 41_26, assembly GCF_949740115.1. NCBI lineage: Bacteria > Pseudomonadati > Bacteroidota > Bacteroidia > Bacteroidales > Bacteroidaceae > Bacteroides > Bacteroides sp. 41_26. The sequence goes on along the minus strand of NZ_CATJGZ010000093.1, from coordinate 73,845 downwards.
CAATATCGGTATTAAATACCTCACAACAAATGCAACCGCCCAAATAAAGATATACCAAGGAGAAACAGAATTGACCGGAGCAATCCAGCTTCCCAATACAAATAACACTTGGAAAGTATATACAATAAAAGGAGTAAATCTGGCAGCAGGGAATCAAACCCTGAAAATTGAAGCGGTAGAAGGTGAATTTGAACTCTATGAGATGCAATTCAGAGACGGAAACAATACATCGGTAACTGTTACAGATACATTTGACAGCTCGTTTAGTAAAAATTGGAATTATACAGACGGTGCCTGGTCAATCGTATCCGGACAAGCAAGTATTAACGGGTATGGCAAACGTGCCTTAGGAAATATTGGTTGGACTGATTATACGATTGATTGCGACGTGACCTATAAAAATGGAATGAATGCAGGACTTATTTTCAGAGTAAACAATCCTTCACAAGGTGGAGAAAATAACGATTCACGGCTAGGAACAGATTTTCTTCAAGGTTATTTTGTTGGAATCGGTACTGATAAAATCACTCTCGGAAAACATAATTATAATTGGAAATCTTTAGCCACCAGTCCCGGTTCTTTCACTCTGAATAAAAAATATCATATCAGAGTGGTAGTGGAAGGAGCAAACATCAAAGTTTATGTGGATAATATGACTACTCCCAAAATCGATTATACGGACCCATCGCCTTTCATATCCGGAAAAGTCGGTTTCCGTTCTCATAATACGAATGTATTATTCGATAATCTCACGGTAACAACCGCTGATAATTCCAATATGAGTGGAGTTGAAACATTAAAAGGGGATTCTGATTGTATCATCTACCCCAATCCTGTAAAAGATATGTTAATTATAAAGGCAAAAGAAGCGATTGAATCCATTCGTATTTTCAGCCAAACAGGGATTCTGATGCATACGCAACAAGATTCCGCACCTGTTAGCATGGGAAGCTTCCCGGCAGGTATGTATATTGTAAATATAAAAAACACCTCTAAAACAAGTAACCAGAAAATCATAAAAGAATAATTTCTTTATTGTTTTATCGGGTTGATTAATAATCAGACAAATTGTAAATATAACAATATAAGGTATGAAAAACAAAAAGCCAAATAAGTATAGACTTATTCTTCCGGCATTAATATTTCTTATTATTACTTTTTTTTCTGAGACTATATATGCCCAACCTACGCTAAAAAGCTTCAGTAACCCTGTAACATTCGGTTTAAGGGATGGATGTGTGGAACGATTCATGGGTTATTATTATGCAATGGGGGGAGGTACTAAGGGAAAAATACGTATGTCAAAGGATTTGGTTAATTGGACGGAAGGCGTACAGTCGGTAACCACAAACGGGGCCAAATGGTTGAATGATCCCAAATGGACGGAAGCGTATGTTTATCCTGAAGTGGCAGCCGGTGACATTATTTATCGGAACGGAGTATTCCATACTTACTGGAATGGTATCGGTCATGCCTATTCGGCTACCCCACTCGGTCCCTATAAGGAAGCCTCTGTTGATGAACCTTTTGATGATTATGGAATTGACCCACAGGTTTTTCAGGATGAAGACGGTGAAATCTATTGGATAAAGAAACGAAACAGGTTCGACCCACATCCACTAACTGGTACTGCTTCCACCATCAGTGGGCCGGAAGTTTGGACATTTAAAATGAACTCTCCCTTTTCACGCAAAGATATTACAGTCGGAAACGTACAAATAACACATCAACCCGGACACCCGACCAGTGTCAACCACCACAACTTTGAAGGTCCTGAAATGTATAAATATAGGGGACATTACTACAATTTCTTTGTATCAAACCGAATGGGTCCCCGCTCCGGTATGTATGAAGTTGGTGTGGCTGTAAGTGACGCACCAATGAATTTCGATAATTCAAAAAAATATCCAAACCCTGTAATGATTCGTAATACAGAACAACAGTTACTGAATTATAAAGTGATACTACATACAGCAGAACATGGAGGCTGGACCTCAAAATACACCACAACTACGCCTGCCAACAGTTGGACTGCTAAAGATTTTAACGATAATTCATGGACAATTGCTCAAGGAGGGTATGGGCTACAGGAATACGATCGTCATCAGGGAAAACTCACAAACGCCAAAATACGTGCGCGAAAGACCGAATGGAACACAACCCGCATCTATATCCGGAGAAAATTTAAGTTAGATCAGATACCTTCGAAAGTTGCATTGAAACATTGGGTATTCGCTGATGCTAATTTCTATATTAATGGAAATAAAATCAATATAAAAACAAGTAATAATACATACAGCATGTTACAAATTAACCCATCTATGTTGGTTGAAGGAGAAAACATCATCGCTGTAGAGGCAAAAAGCCCTTGTATTGTTGCAGATTCAAACTGTCAGCAATTCATCGATTTCGGACTTTACGATACAGGAAATCAGGATGCAAAAGATATTGTCATAGCCCCTGCCCAACCCAATATTATAGTCGGCCCCAACGGTTTCGAACGTTGGGTAATGTATAAGGCCTATTTTAATGCAAGTGAGCAACAAGCCATTGATAGAGTTCACTTTTATGATAAAGAGGTAGTCGTTGAAACCAGTACCGTAAAAAACACCTCAGGATATCGTCCGAAACCAGCACAGCCAAGCTTTATAACCTATTGCGACTATTCTATTTATTATCCTTTTTTATTCTTAGAGAACTCTCCATGGAAAATTTACGGAGGAATACTCCAACCGACTGCTTCGACTGGCGGAGAGTTAGTTTTTCAGAGAGAGCACGAAACCAATTATAGATTTGAAGTTCCTTTTCGTATCAAAGAATCTAATGGTAAGGCTGGGGTATATGCTTTTTATCAGAATGAACAAAACTGGATGAAAGTTTCTATTGGAAAGGACAGAACATGGGAAATTGAAATAAATGAAAACGGAAAAATTACAAAATCGACTAAAGATCTACCCCAAAAGTTTGCCTTTTTAGAGAATGATTCACGGGTATCCACCTATGAGGAACCCTGGCATACATTATTAGTTTACAAAAATGGTAATCGTTTCCGGATTGAATTAGATTATTTCAATCTGACTATAGACGGAGACATCATTACTCCTTTTAGTGGTAAAGGAACGGTAGGACTCACAGCTACTTCAGACCAAATTTCATTCGATGCCATTCAGTATACTATGGGTTGGGATGAATGTGATCAGAATATCACCGGATGGGAAAATGTATCAGGTATATGGAACGTGACTACCGATGGACTTATACAATCTGGTAATCAGGGTAAAAAAGTAGTTCTCAAAGGCGACCCGGCATGGAATTATGAATTCTCAGCTTATATGAAAAATAATAAGATACCTACTTCAGGAAAAATAGGATATTATCCACTGTATTTGGATGACCAAAATTATGTGTGCGCAACAATAAACTATGAAACAAATACATTCGATGTTGAAGGAAAAGAAAACGGAATTCCTATACAGTCCCATTCTGTATCATTGAAGAAAAAAATCCTCCGTTATTATACATTTGATGAATATCCTACCTCATCATATCAATATGACTTTCGAAATGAATCAGTTATTTCAGGAATAGATATCCTTTGGTTTGAGGGAAATTATCCGTATTTAAACCAGACATTCGATTTACCAAAGACGGTGCAATTTTATGCTTTGCAAGATGGAACATGGGTTCCATTGAATGCTCAACTCGAAGGTGACTTACGTTTCTCTGAATTCAATCATTTTAGTTTTTCACCAGTAAAAACTACTACAATTCGCATGGAGGTAACGAACTACGATGGAAAAGCGTCCCGGGCTTTCTCTGCCTATTTCGATGAAGAAATTTCCGCAGGTTACTTCCTACGTTGTCGTAGAGAGGAAGATGGATTACATCTATTTTTAGATGATGTACATTTACTGACTATAGAAGAACATTATAATAAATCAAGAGTTGGACTTTTTACAGAAAACCAGTCAGCCAGTTACAATGGCATACTCTATTATCAATCCGGCGGAATACCTGTAAAAAACATTATTATTGATCCCATCCATTGTACTATCGGTGAATCTGTTAAATTAACAGCAACAGTTCTACCCTACAATGCCACCAATAAGATACTGCATTGGGAAAGTTCAAATCCGGCTATTGCTTCTGTCACTAAAGACGGAATATTGACTAAGCATGCACCTGGAAACGTTAAAATTACTGCTTATACAACAGATGGAGGTATTGTGAAAGGATCCACTGAACTTCTTACCACCAGTATAAAGAATGAACATCAGGAAAGATTCACAATATTCCCTAATCCAGCGGATAAAGTGCTCCATTATTCTCTGGGAAACGTAGAAAAACTGACAGTCTATTCACTCAAAGGAGAAAAAGTAATACAACATTCACCGGATGGAACCAACATGTTACCAATTGACATGTTAAATCCTGGAATGTATATTTTGTCTGCAAAAAATAATGATTCTATATATAACGTTTATTTCATTGTAAGCAGATAGTGGATAAATAACAAATTGACAAGTTAATAATTAATTTACATATGAAACGATTATTCTATTTCTTTTTATTTTTAATTTCATTCTACGGTTTTATACCTTTGTCGGCCAGCGACACACTCTTTGTCCGACCTGATGTAAATCCGTTGGATTTATCCTTTCAACGTTTGGCGGTACGCCGGTTTATATTTTCGAACAATCTGACTCTAAATGAATTTGTACCATCAGAAATTGTCGCATTTGAATCAATGCATCCTGCTTTTACAGTATCCGAAGATAATGAGCCCAAAGTTGCTAAAGATTTTACGAGTCTCATCGACAGTGGTAAGTTGATTCTTGATACAAACACCGGCAATCAACCTATAAGTATTTATATAGGAGGAGTAAATCCTTATGCGACTTATGAGATGGATGTTAACTCTTACACTATAGGTGTTACTCCAACAGAGATTGGTATCGAATTTGCCCGAATGGGATTACGTGATAAAGTACAGGTAATTTCTAAATTATCAGCTCGGGGAAATGAGATTTTCTTTCGGGTATACGAAGGAAATAAATTGAAAAGAGAAACGAAATATGGTGATACCTTACCAAAAGGAGCCTTTATTTTGAGAGTTCAACTTTACGGACATACTCTCGGTATATTTATAACTCAGAATAACAAAACTCAGTACATTGGACATATTCCTGTAAAAGAACATTTCGGAGATATTCTTGACTTTAGGCATATTAAAACAGCAGAGAAATGTACATTCAACTTAACATCTAATCTACAAGGAAAAGTGATTTTAAACGGAGCACGCTCTTTCCTATCTTCAGGGATGGGGCAAGCTGATATCCGTCTTATTTCCAATGAAGATCTGAGTCCGTATCTTGAAAACGGGAGACTCTGGTTTACATTTAGTTGCAGAGGTATCGATACCCCACAATCCGTACAAGGAGTTTTAAGTCTCGATCCTTCTGTTTTCGATCCGCGATTCGAAGGTATGATCGTTTTTGATCACGGCGACGGATTACTAAGAAACGATTATGCTTCCCATCTGTTTTATGACCGGAATGCGAAAGAGTGGAGAGCATATGTTTGTGATTTTGGAGGAAGTGCCCATAAAGAAGGACGGACAAAGCCCGGACTCATAACAGCTTTTTCTTCTAAAGACCCGAGAAAAGGATATTCGGTTATGAAAGCTGCATTGATTGATTCCTCTTTTATAGATGGACACAATGAAGATCCTTGCATTTTTTATGATAGTGAAGTAAAAAAATGGAGATTACTGACATCAGCATTCGTACATGGAACCATTACCTCACGAACATTCGAATCCGATCAGTGGAATGGTAAGTTTAAAATCGTTGCACCTCCTATAAAAACAAATTCCACAGGAACATCTATCCAAAGGATCGGTAATAAGTATTATGCACTGATGGGGGGCCTTGGTAACCTAAGAATACACCGCTATCCGGGTCTTGAGGAACTTGGTGAACTAAAACTTAATCTACAGCCACACTGGCCAAAGCCTGCAGGCCGTATTTGGGCAAGTGTTGTGCCTCTTCCCGAAGGATATCCCTATCGGTACGTACTTCTGACAATGGATCGTCCTAATTTTCCGGGAATTACTGTTGCCAACTGGAGTTATGGAGCTCTCTATTTTTACGGAGCAAACCCAGATGATATATCTTCCCAAAAGTATGAATTTTAATCCAAGTGGATATCTTTATTTATCTCTTGTCCTTGATTTTAAAGAAACTATTAACTACATAATTAAAAACGCACATGGATAGACGTAATTTTCTTAAAAGCACTTCCATTCTGGCAGGAAGCTTATTACTCACAAAGTTTGGGCTGACTTCCTGTACAGGAGGAACCAAGCCCCGCAAAATTCCAGCCAATGAAAAAGTAAATCTTGCATGTATTGGAATTGGTAACCGCGGAAAAGATATAATTAAAGAATTGTATAAAACCGGGCATTGTAACATTGTTGCACTTTGTGATACAGATATGGGTGCAGCACACACACAGGAAATAATCAACAAATTTCCAGATGCGGCTCAGTACCAGGATTTTCGTGTTATGTTCGACAAAATGGAGAAACAGATTGATGCAGTTTGTATTGGTACACCCGATCATAGCCATTTCCCTGCCACTATGCTTGCTATGTCTTTAGGCAAGCATGTTTATGTAGAAAAACCAATGGCTCATACATTCAATGAAGTTGAACTGATGATACGTGGAGCTGCAAAATATGGTGTTGTTACACAAATGGGTAATCAAGGGCACTCAGAAGCAAATTATTTCCAATTCAAAGCTTGGAAAGAAGCCGGCATAATAAAAGACATAACCGCGATTACCGCACATATGAATAATCCGCGTCGTTGGCATGGTTTTGATTCAAAGATTACAAGTATGCCCTCTGGTGAACCGATTCCAAAAACATTGGATTGGGACGGTTGGTTAGGTACTGAGTTTTGGCATGACTATAATCATGATTATATCAATGGGCAATGGCGTTGCTGGTATGATTTTGGTATGGGAGCACTTGGTGACTGGGGAGCGCATATACTCGATACAGCACATGAATTCCTTGATTTGGGACTTCCCACTGAAATCAATATGCTTTATGCAAACGGACATAATAAATTTTTCTTCCCTTATTCTTCCACTATTTTATTCCGTTTTCCAGAGCGCGGTAATATGCCAGCCTGTGATGTCACATGGTATGATGGAATCGATAATTTACCACCTTTACCTGCAGGATATGGAAATAACGAATTAGACCCGAATATTCCACCTCCTACCAGTGGACAAATTACACCCTCACAACTCAATCCAGGAAAAATAATATATGGTAAAGAACTGACCTTTAAGGGAGGAAGTCATGGAAGTACATTGAGTATCATCCCTGAAGAGAATGCCAATGATATTGCTTTAAAACTTCCTGAAGTGCCTCAAAGTCCTTCTAACCACTATGAGAATTTTCTACTGGCGTGTAAGGGACAGGAACAAACACGTTCTCCGTTTCACATTGCCGGTCCGCTCAGCCAAGTATTCTGTTTAGGGGTAATTGCACAACGATTAAATAGTAAATTGTTATTTGACCGAAATTCGAAACAATTTACGAACAACCCCATTGCTAATCAGTTATTAGTCGGAACACCACCTCGCAAAGATTGGGAAGAGTTCTATAAATTGTAAAGAATACCTATGAATAGACGGGACTTTTTAAAGAATATAGGAATAGCCGGAGGAAGTGTTTTATTAGCATCGAGTCCTTGGCTTTCGGTATTTTCCGATGTTGAACATACTGAAAAATTTGTTGCAAACTTAGGAGTTATCGGAGCTGGTTCACGCGGACGTTTTTTAATGAGTTTTCTTAAAAATAATACAAAAGCGAATGTGATCGGTATATGTGATATTTACCAACCTTCAATTGATGAAGCTCTTAAGATTTATCCAATGTCAACGATTTATGATGACTATCGTAGACTACTGGAAAACAAAGAGATAGAAGCGGTTATTATAGCAACTCCTTTGAATACTCATTTTCGGATAGCAATGGATTCTTTTGATGCCGGTAAACATGTTTACTGTGAAAAGGCATTAGCCATGACAATAGAAGATTCTTTTCGGATGTACGAAAAACACCGAACTACCGGTAAGGTCTTTTTTGCCGGCCAGCAACGCCTTTTTGATCCTCGCTACATACAGGCAATGGAAATGATCCATGCAGGTAAATTCGGTGAATTGGAAGGTTTTCGAACATATTGGTTTCGCAACAATGACTGGCGTCGTCCCGTTCCTTCACCCGATCTGGAAAGGCATATCAACTGGCGGTTATACAAAGAATATTCCAAAGGCCTAATGACTGAGTTGGCCTGTCATCAAGTACAAATCGGTACTTGGGCAATGCATAATATACCCAATAAAGTCATGGGTCATGGTGCTATCACATATTGGAAAGATGGACGCGAAACTTATGATAATGTTTCCTGTATTTATATTTTCGATAATGGTGTAAAATTGAATTTCGAATCGATTATCTCCAATAAATTTTATGGTCTGGAAGAACAGATTTTAGGAAATCTAGGAACAATGGAACTAGAAAAAGGTAAATATTATTTTGAAACAGTAGAACCGGCTTCCGGTTTTCTACAGTTAATCAATGATGTTGAAAATCGAATATTTGATTCTTTACCTTTTGCAGGAACAAGTTGGGCACCGGAAACGGCAAATAGTAATGCAGGTGAATATATTTTAGGAGAACGCCCCAAGGGTGATGGAACATCCTTAATGATGGACTCTTTTGTTGAGGCAGTTATTACGAACCGACAACCCCAATATATTGCGGAAGAAGGTTATTACGCTACAGCCTTGTGTTTACTTGGACATGAAGCAATTGAAACCGAGAAGACTATTGTCTTTCCTGATGCATATAAAATTGATTATTTGAATCATAAAAGAAACGCCTTATGAAAGATACGATTATAACAGTTGAAAGAAAAAAAGCAGAGATACGTACTTTTGGGATCTGTTTTCTTTTGGCCAATCTGGTAAATATCTATGCTATTGTTGCTTACACTACTTCTATTAAAGAGATAGTAACTCAAATAGGTTACGTATTTTTGTTGGCAGTTGTTTTGTATTTACTACGGAGCATCTTGCTGATTATGTACATCTTGGTAAAAAAATAATTAACATTAATAATATTAGAATAAAATGAAAAAGATTGCTTTGTTGTTTTTAATAACAACGTTAATGACTCCTGTTTTTTCACAGAGTATACAGAAAAACAGTGCACCTAATACCCTATCGCGACAGGAACAGAAAGACGGTTGGAAATTGTTATGGGATGGTAAAACTACCAATGGCTGGCGCGGAGCCAAATCTACAACATTCCCCGATAAAGGTTGGATCATTGAAGATGGCATTTTAAAAGTTCTAAAATCAGATGGTGGTGAATCTACCAATGGCGGTGATATAGTTACCATTCGAAAATATAGAAATTTCATCTTAAGTGTTGACTTTAAAATAACAAAAGGAGCCAATAGCGGAGTAAAATATTTTGTTGATACAGAATTGAACAAAGGTGAAGGCTCTTCTATCGGATGCGAGTTTCAGATTCTTGATGACGAAAGGCATCCAGATGCAAAATTAGGAGTAAATGGGAACAGAAAATTAGGAAGTTTATATGACTTGATACCTGCTAAATCCGATAAACCTTATCGTGATGGTCTTTTTAATAATGCTACTGTTATAGTGAAGAATAACCATGTAGAACATTGGTTGAACGGTGTGAAAATAGTGGAATACGAACGTAACAATCAAATGTGGAATGCACTGGTTGCTTATAGTAAATATCACATTTGGCCTAATTTTGGAAATGCCGAGACAGGACATATTCTCTTGCAAGATCATGGAGATGAAGTTTGGTTCCGGAATATTAAAATAAAAGAGCTTGATTAATTTTTCAACAAGGGACAGTGAATAAAGATTGTTCCGGACAGCCTCAACTGCTAACTATCTTTATTTATTGTCCTTTATTCTATGGAATACATTTTATGCCTGTCCGACATATATATAAACAAATTGATACATGTAAAACAATTTTCTATGCATGGTTTGAAGCAATGCATACGCGCATAGATCTTATACTATGTAATCAATCCGAAGTGGCTTCATTGTCTGTCACCAAAGATATCTTCAATGAAATAGAACGGATAGAAAAACTCGGGAACCGTTTTAATCCTGAAAGCGAAATAAGTCTCATTAACCGTTTGGCCAGTAATACAGAAATAAAAATAACTACCGAATTATTTTCTATTTTATCGGAATGTGTTGAATACAATAGAAAAACTGACGGTGTATTTGATGTTACAATCCACTCTAAAAATAATTATCGGAATGGAATTAATGACATTTTACTTAATGTTACAGATCAAACTGTTTTCTTTTCCAATCCGAATGTACAAATCGATTTGTCAGGCTATTTAAAAGGGTATGCACTTGACAGGGTGAACGCTATTCTTATGCAAAATAAATTTGAGGATATCCTTATTAATATAGGTAATAGTTCTATTTTAGCAAAGGGAAACCATCCGTATGGGAAAGGATGGAAAATAAAAGGTATTTCTTCTCATTTTGTTAAAGACAAAGAAGATTGTTATCTTTATAATGAATTTCTAACGACTTCGGGTAACGACTCAAAAGAGCGTAAACATATCATTAATCCGTATACAGGAAAATATGTCGAAGGGGTGAAAGAAGTTTCAGTCATTACAACCGTAGGAGTATTGGGTGAAGTAATTTCTACTTCATTCATTATTAACCCCGAAATTAAAATTAAATCAAACTTTGACTTTCGTATTTTGTAATTGTTCTCATTGTCTGGGAGGACCACCGCTTTACAATCGAAAGGATGATAACACAGTATATGAAAAACTCTATAAAAACATCTATTTTATCTGTATGCTTATTAGTGATGGCTTTTTCGTCTTTCGCTCAAGAATATGGAACAACAAATACACGAGATCCCAAAACTGACATTCCATCTTTTGTAAAACCGGAATTTGATTATTGGATGAGAGATACATGGGTAACTTTAGGGCCTGATGGTTACTACTATATGACAGGTACTACTACTGCCCCAAATCGAAGTTTTCCAGGGCAATTACATTGTTGGGACTGGAATGACGGCTTATACCTCTGGCGCTCTAAAGATATGAAAACATGGGAGCCACGCGGATTGATATGGTCATTAGAGCGAGATGGAACATGGCAGAAGGAACCGAAAATATATAAAACAGATGAAAAATATCCGAAGAGGTCGATTAACGGGGATCCGCTTGATAACTACTTCCGTGCAGTTTGGGCACCTGAACTACATTATATAAAGAGTGCAAAAAAGTGGTTTATTGTTGCTTGTCTGAATCAGTCGGCTAGCGGAAAAGGGTCTTTTATTTTAAAAAGCATGACGGATAAGCCGGAAGGGCCTTACGAAAATATAGAAGGGAATAAAAACAGGCCTCTATTTAATCAAATAGACGGTAGTTTGTTTGAAGATACAGACGGAATAGTCTATTTTGTCGGACATAATCATTACATCGCTAAAATGAAATCTGATATGAGCGGTTTTGCAGAAGAGCTTAAAGAAATAAAGGAAACCAAATATTTTCCGGAGCCATATATTGAAGGAGCTTTTATTTTTAAACACGCAGGAAAATATCACCTGGTACAGGCTATCTGGTCACATCGTACTTCAGAAGGTGACACTTATGTAGAGAAAAAGGGAGTCACTGATAGCCATACGCGTTATAGCTATGATTGTGTGATAGCCACTTCTGACAATGTATACGGCCCGTACGGCAGACGTTATAATGCGATAACGGGAGGCGGCCATAACAATCTGTTTTTAGATAAGGACGGTAATTGGTGGGCAACTATGTTTTTTAATCCGAGAGGAGCACAGGCTTCTGAGTTTGATGTTACCTGCCGTCCCGGATTAATACCAATGAAATATGAAGAAGATAGGTTTATTCCTGATCATAACAGAAACAAATTAACAGATAGAATTAAGTAATCATAAATTAATAGATTTTCAATATGAAAAAAGTTGTATTTTCATTCTGCTTCCTCATGACATTACTGTGGGGAGGTAGTTGGGGGCTAAAAGCTCAACCTGCTCAGAAATTGGTTAATGTAGTAGTATCTCCGGACCGTATTGACTGGAAATATAAGTCGAAAGAGGAGGTTACTTTCACTATTCAGGTTTTCAAAGATGAGAACTTGTTAAAAGACGTGACGGTAGATTATGAAATAGGACCGGAATACTTTCCGATCGAGAAGAAGTCCAACGTGCTTTTAAAAAAAGGTAAAACCACTTTAAAAGCATCACTGAAAGAACCCGGATTTCTGCGTTGTAAAGTGATTGCAAAAGTGGATGGTCATAATTATGAAGGAATGGCTACGGTGGCAGTTGACGAAGAACGGATTTTACCGTTTACCTCCAATCCAAAAGATTTCGATAGTTTCTGGAATCAGTCTATTGAAGAGGCACGTAAAGTTCCTCTTGACCCTAAAATGATATTGTTACCGGAAAAATGTACTTCGACTCAAAATGTATATCATATTAGTTTTCAGAACGACCGCCTGGGATCCCGTATGTATGGAATTCTAATTGTTCCAAAGAAAAAAGGAAGTTATCCAGCTATTCTTCAAGTTCCGGGAGCCGGCATCCGCCCTTACAGAGGTCTAAATTTGGGAGATAATATTATCACGTTGGAAATCGGTATTCATGGTATCCCTATGGATATGCCTCAGGAAGTATATGGTAATTTGTCGTCCGGAGCTTTGAATGGATATCCGGGATTCAATAAAAATGACCGTAATGCATATTATTACAAGCGGGTATATCTCGGTTGCGTGAAAGCAGTAGATTTTATTTATTCTTTACCTGAATTTAACGGTTCTACTATTGGTGTGACTGGTGGTAGCCAAGGTGGAGCTCTTTCTATTGTTACGGCCGGTCTGGATCCTCGTATCAAGTTTTTGGCTGCATTATATCCAGCCCTTTGTGATTATGCCGGTTATTTGAACGGACGGGCAGGTGGTTGGCCTCATTATTTCCGAAATGTACCACCGGGTCCGAATGAGGTAGAGACATTGGCCTATTTCGATGTAGTTAATTTTGCCCGTCGTGTAAATGTACAAGGGTGGTACAGCTGGGGATACAATGATGTAACTTGTCCTCCAACATCTATGTATGCTGCTTATAATGTCATTCCGGGAACAAAGGAATTACATCTTTATCTGAAAACCGGTCACTGGACTTATCCGGAACAGGAAGCGGCACGGTTACAATGGCTGAAAGAAAAATGTAAATAGAATATTACTATTCAGTATGAAAAAACATTTTTTATCATTGACAGGAGTTCTGATTCTTGGGCAGTTTACTTTTGCACAAGAGAGACCTAACATTATCGTCATATTGGCAGACGATTTAGGCTTCTCAGACTTGGGGTGTTTTGGTGGAGAAATTCAGACTCCTGTTTTGGACGGAATGGCGAAAGAGGGACTTCGCATGACCCAGATGTATAATAGTGCACGTAGTTGTCCGTCACGTGCCAATTTATTGACCGGCCTATATCCTCATCAGACGGGGTTGGGGTATATGGAAGGAAATCGTTCTACCTGGCCTCGTGGATATTCGGGTTTTCGTTCTGATTCAGATAATGTGACTATTGCTGAGGTTCTGAAAGATGCCGGTTACTTTACTGCAATGGCAGGAAAATGGCATTTGGGAAATAAATCGAATCCTGTCCAACGTGGTTTTCAAGAATATTACGGACTATTGGGAGGCTTTAATTCTTGTTGGAATCCGGAAGTGTATACTCGTTTACCGGAAGACCGCGTGCCACGTATCTATAAGGAAGGGGAATTTTATGCTACAAATGTCATAACTGATTATGCCGTTGATTTTATAAATCAAGCTAACCAGCAAAAACAGCCTTTGTTTTTGTATTTAGCTTACAATGCTCCTCACTTTCCATTGCATGCACCAAAAGAAGTGACAGATAAATACATGGAAACTTATATGCAGGGATGGGATAGAATTCGTGATCAACGTTGGACGAAAATTTGTAACATGGGGCTGATGCAGGGGAAACCAAAGCTAAGTCCTCGAGGTGTAGTACCCGAAAGCCTTTTCCAAGATGAATCAAATTACAAACTCCCGGCATGGGATTGTTTGAATAAAGACCAACAGAAAGATCTGGCACGACGAATGGCGATTTATGCTGCCATGGTGGATATTATGGACCGTAACATCGGACGAATACTGGATACATTACATAAAAATGGTGAACTTGATAATACATTTATCATTTTCATTTCTGATAATGGTGCTTGTGCAGAATGGCACGAATTTGGTTTTGATAAAAAGACAGGGATAGAATATCATACTCATGTAGGTGATGAATTAGATATGATGGGGCTTCCGGGTACTTATCATCATTATGGTACCGGATGGGCAAATGTCTGTTGTACACCATTAACGTTGTATAAGCACTATGCTCATGAAGGAGGTATTTCTACTCCTTGCATTATACGTTGGGGGAAAAATATAAAAAACAAAGGAACCATTGACCATCAACCTGCACAATTCTCAGATATAATGGCCACCTGTATTGAACTGGCAGAGACATCCTATCCAGAAACGTATAAAGGGAGAAAAATTATACCCATGTCAGGCATATCTATTCTTCCAATAATGAAAGGAAAGCAAATGCCCGAACGTTATATTTACGCAGAACACGAAGGTAACCGAATGGTCCGTAAGGGAGATTGGAAACTGGTATCTGCCAATTGTAATGGTGACGAATGGGAATTGTACAATATCAAAAAGGACCGCACAGAACAAAAGAATTTGGTCACAAAATATCCCCAAAAAGTCAAGTCAATGGAAAAAGCTTATTTCGAATGGGCAAATACAAGTGATGTACTATATTTTCCAAAAACATGGAATACATATAATAAAGAGCGACGTAAAGACTTTAAGGAATACAAGCTGAAATAGATGTTTATTGCATTCAGTATAATTAATACATTTGTAAATCAACTCATAAATATTTTTCAATGTTCACATTCATAAAAATCAAAAAAGTTATTTTGCTTTCCACGGTTGTTTCCCTCATAGCATGCAGTTCGAAACAAAAAAAAATGTATAGTGAGTCCGGATTGGATAAGGCAAAGTTTCAGACCGAAATAGACGGAAAAAAGACCGATCTGTTCATTTTAAAGAACCCAAACAACATGGAGGTTTGCGTCACTAACTATGGTGGACGTATAGTTTCTGTAATGGTTCCGGATAGAAACAGTATCTTACGAGATGTCGTTTTAGGATTCGACAATATTCAAGATTATATTAAATATCCCACAGACTTTGGAGCCAGTATCGGCCGATATGCCAATAGAATTAATCAAGGTCGTTTTACACTTGACGGAAAAACATACCAACTACCTCAAAACAATTACGGTCACTGCCTACATGGTGGCCCGGAAGGCTTCCAATACAGGGTATTCGATGCTAGACAAGTTAACTCCCAAGAACTGGAACTTACCTATCTTTCTAAAGATGGAGAAGAAAACTTTCCTGGTAATCTGAAGTGTAAAATCCGGATGAAGTTAACAAACGATAACGCCATTGATATCCACTACGAGGCTGAAACAGACAAGCCCACTCTTGTTAATTTTACGAATCATTCTTATTTCAATCTGGACGGAGATGCTGTTACCAATGCGAATATGTTGTTGACCATTGACGCCGACTATTATACTCCCGTAGATAGTACTTTTATGACTACCGGTGAGGTTGCAAGTGTCGAGGGTACTCCTATGGATTTCCGTTCTCCTACTCCCATAGGTAACCGTATCAATAACTTTGAATTCGAGCAACTAAAAAACGGTAATGGTTATGACCACAACTGGGTATTAAATACCCAAGGAAATCTTAATCATAAATGCGCTACATTGGAATCTCCAAAAACCGGTATCATACTCGAAGTCTACACCAATGAACCAGGTATTCAAGTATATGCCGGCAATTTCCTTGATGGTACACTGACTGGTAAAAATGGCATTATCTATAACAAGCGTGCTTCTATCTGCCTCGAAACACAAAAATATCCGGATACACCCAATAAACCAGAATGGCCTTCTGCTACACTGTACCCAGGAGAGAAATACAACAGTCAGTGTATTTATAAATTCTTAGTCCATCAATAGGTATATCAAATATATAAAACGGTGTCTCAAATATAACTGCTCCCAAAAGTTTTTTGTCTTACTTTTGGGGGCAGTTATTATATATAGTGTATTACAGCTTAGAAGAAAAATAGAATTTGCAAAATAAAGCCCCCCATTTTCTCAAATTCCCGTTATTTTGTCTTAAAAGAGCAGAGAAAAGACCGTGTATAGATTTGTAACTTCCTATATTTGTAAGCATATTCATTATTTATATTGTTTCAAAAGAAATACATGGAAAACATGAAAAAGAAATTGCACTACCCCCTTGCGGGCATTCTTTTTGGTATCTGTAGCATGCTATCTTCCAACTTGCAAGCAACGGAAATTAACCCTGACAAACCGTACTGGCAAGATGTACAAGTAGTATCTGTGAACAAGGAATATCCTCGCTCATCATTTATGACTTATGACAATCGCGCGGATGCACTTACCGGTAAATTCGAAAACAGTCGCTACTACCAATTGCTCAATGGTACATGGAAGTTCTTTTTTGTAGATTCCTATAAAGATTTACCAGCCAACATCACCTCACCGGAAACAAGTACCACTTCGTGGAATGATATACAAGTGCCCGGTAACTGGGAAGTACAGGGACATGGTGTAGCTATCTATACCAATCACGGATATGAGTTCAAAGCACGTAACCCGCAACCTCCATTGTTACCGGAGGCCAACCCGGTGGGTGTTTATCGCCGGGATATCGAAATCCCTGCCGATTGGAACGGACGGGATATCTACCTGCACATAGCCGGAGCAAAATCCGGAGTCTATGTTTACATCAACGGAAAGGAAGTAGGATATAGCGAAGATTCCAAAAACCCGGCAGAGTTTCTAATCAACAACTACGTGCATCCGGGCAAGAATGTACTTACTCTGAAAATATTCCGCTGGAGTACCGGTTCTTATTTGGAATGTCAGGACTTTTGGCGTATCAGTGGTATCGAACGCGATGTATTCCTGTATTCGCAACCCAAAGCGGCGCTCAAAGACTTCCGTATAAAATCAACTCTGGACGATACATATAAGAACGGTATCTTTGCATTAAGTACTGATCTGCGTAACCATCGCCCGGAAGGTAGCAACCTATCGGTAATATACGAACTACTGGATGCTAACGGAAAAGTGATCGCAACGGAAGAAAAAACAGCCTATGTACCTGAAGGCGAATTCCGCACTGTAAACTTTACCCGGACACTGCCGGATATACGTACCTGGACATCAGAGCAACCTAATCTGTACAAATTATTAATGACCGTAAAAGAGAACGGAAAAGTAAATGAAATTATTCCTTTTAATGTAGGCTTCCGCCGAATAGA
This sequence comes from Bacteroides sp. 41_26, assembly GCF_949740115.1. Lineage (NCBI taxonomy): Bacteria > Pseudomonadati > Bacteroidota > Bacteroidia > Bacteroidales > Bacteroidaceae > Bacteroides > Bacteroides sp. 41_26. The sequence continues at coordinate 56,236 of NZ_CATJGZ010000093.1, read as the reverse complement.
AATAAGGCAGAGCGAACAACTTGCCGGAAATGGCAAGCCTTATACTTTGCTATATATCAACGGGCAACCTCTGAAACTGAAAGGAGTCAATATTCATGAGCACAATCCCAAAACAGGACATTATGTAACGGAAGAATTGATGCGTCGTGACTTCGAACTGATGAAGCAGAATAATCTGAATACAGTCCGCCTTTGCCACTATCCTCAAAGCCGCCGTTTTTATGAACTCTGTGACGAATATGGAATTTATGTATATGACGAAGCAAATATTGAAAGCCACGGTATGTATTATGACCTGCGCAAAGGAGGATCATTAGGCAACAACCCCGAATGGCTAAAACCCCATATGGACCGGACTATCAACATGTTCGAACGTAACAAAAACTATCCTTCACTTACTTTCTGGTCATTGGGTAACGAGGCGGGAAACGGTTACAACTTCTATCAGACGTATCTGTGGGTGAAAAATGCAGATAAGGAGCTGATGAATCGCCCGGTCAATTATGAACGTGCACAGTGGGAATGGAACTCTGATATGTATGTTCCACAATATCCGGGAGCAGAATGGCTGGCTAAGATAGGCAAACAAGGAAGTGACCGTCCGGTAGTTCCCTCCGAATATTCCCACGCTATGGGTAACTCCAACGGAAATTTATGGGATCAATGGAAAGAAATATATAAATACCCTAACTTACAAGGGGGATACATCTGGGACTGGGTAGATCAGGGTATTTTAGAAACTGATAAGAACGGACGGGAATACTGGACATATGGTGGCGATTATGGTGTGAATGCCCCGAGTGACGGTAACTTCTTGTGCAACGGACTTGTTAACCCTGACCGTGCTCCCCATCCTACTATGGCAGAGGTAAAATATGTTCATCAAAATGTAGGTTTTGAACCAATCGATTTAAACAGTGGTAAAATTCTGGTAAAGAATCGTTTCTACTTCACTAACCTGAAAAAGTACATGATATCCTATACTATATCTGCGAACGGAAAGATTGTAAAAGGCGGTAAAGTATCATTAGACATTGAACCGCAAGCCTCCAAAGAGCTGAGTATTCCAGTTAGCGGTCTGAAAGCCAAACCGGGAACGGAATATTTCGTTAACTTCGTAGTAACCACTACCCAACCGGAACCTCTTATTCCCGCAGGACACGACATCGCCTACGAACAATTCCGCCTCCCTATCGAGCCTCTGCCCCGGGAAGCATTTGCCACAAATGGTCCGGCACTGAAAACAGAAACTGAAGGCGAAAATCTAATAGTAAGTTCTTCTAAAGTTAATTTCGTCTTTGATAAAGCAACCGGGCTTGTCACTTCATATAAGATAAATGGCACAGAATACTTTAAAGACGGGTTTGGAATTCAGCCTAACTTCTGGCGGGCTCCAAATGATAATGATTATGGCAATGGTGCTCCTAAACGCCTCCAGATATGGAAACAATCAAGTAAGAACTTCAAGGTAGCGGATGCAAGCATAGCTATGGATAACAAAGTCGCTGTACTAACAGCCAACTATCTATTGGCCGCCGGTAATCTTTATATAGTAACCTATAAAATCTATCCTTCAGGGGTTGTCAAAGTTAATGCACGTTTCACTTCTGCCGATATGCAAGTTGCAGAGTCAGAAGTATCCGAAGCTACCCGTACAGCTACTTTCACTCCCGGCAACGATGCTGCACGTAAGGCAGCAGCCAAGTTGAATGTTCCCCGTATCGGTGTTCGTTTCCGTCTTCCGGCCGAAATGAATGTAGTTGAGTATTTCGGACGTGGACCGGAAGAAAACTATATAGACCGGAACGCAGGTACTCTCATCGGGCTCTACAAAACTACAGCCGACAAGATGTACTATAATTATGTTCGCCCACAAGAGAACGGTCATCATACAGATACCCGCTGGCTGTCTCTTAGCAAAAAGGGAGGTAAAGGACTAACGATTGTAGCCGATAGCATTATCGGATTCAACGCTTTACGCAATTCTATTGAAGACTTTGACTCAGAAGAAGCCCTTCCTCATCCACGTCAATGGAATAACTTCTCTCCGGAAGAAATTGCCAATCACGATGAAGAAGCAGCCCGGAATGTATTAAGAAGAATGCATCATGTGAATGACATTACTCCACGTGATTTCGTAGAAGTATGCGTAGATATGAAACAACAAGGAGTAGCAGGATACAATAGTTGGGGAGCCCGTCCGGAGCCCGGCTATATAATTCCTGCCAATCAGGAATACAACTGGGGATTTACACTGATCCCTGATAAATAATTTGCCAATGTGCTAATATGCCAATGTGCCAATGCCTTTCGGCGATACAGCGCAGCACATTGTTATATTGGCAAATTAGCACATTGACAAATTAGCACATTGCCACATTATTAAATTGGCACATTGGCACATTATCAAATTGGCACATTATTAAAAATTCATCAACTTTAAAAATAAAAATCATGAAAAATCTATTCGACATCGTTTCGCACTTCGAAACCAAAGGCACTATCAGCGAAATAAAACCGCTGGGTGCCGGACTTATTAACGACACATACAAAGTGAGTACTGCTGAAGCTGACGCACCGGACTATGTACTCCAACGTATCAACCATGCCATCTTCCAGAATGTGGAGATGCTGCAAAACAATATAGCAGCTGTAACCAGTCATATCCGCCGAAAACTGCAAGAACAGGGAGAAACAGATATCGATCGTAAAGTCCTGACTTTTGTAAAAGCTGACGGAGGTAAAACATATTGGTATGATGGTGAAAACTACTGGCGCATCATGGTTTTCATCCCTCGGGCAAAAACCTATGAAACAGTTAATCCGGAATATTCTTATTACGCCGGAGTGGCTTTCGGTGATTTCCAGGCAAAGTTAGCCGATATTCCGGAAACATTGGGAGAGACAATTCCCGATTTTCACAATATGGAGTTCCGGTTGAAACAGCTTCGTGATGCCGTAGCTGCCAATGCAGCCGGCAGATTGACTGAGATTCAATATTATATCGACGAAATAGAAAAGCGTGCCGATGAAATGTGCAAAGCAGAACGCATGTACCGTGAAGGAACCCTTCCTAAACGTGTATGCCACTGTGATACCAAAGTAAACAACATGATGTTTGATGAAGACGGAAAAGTACTCTGCGTCATCGACCTGGATACAGTAATGCCGAGTTTTATCTTCTCCGATTATGGAGATTTTCTACGCACAGGAGCCAATACCGGTGATGAAGATGATAAAGACCTGAATCGCGTGAACTTCAACATGGAAATTTTCAAAGCATTTACCAAAGGGTATCTGGAAGGAGCACATTCATTCCTGACTCCGGTAGAGATAGAAAATTTACCTTATGCAGCCGCTTTGTTCCCCTATATGCAATGTGTACGTTTCCTTGCCGATTACATCAACGGAGATACTTACTACAAAATCAAATATCCCGAACATAATCTGGTACGCACCAAAGCCCAATTCAAGCTATTGCAAAGCGTAGAGGAACACACTCCGGAAATGGTAGCATTTATTCGCGAATGCTTAAAAAGTTGAAAGTTGAAAATGGAAAGTTGAAAGTTACTATGCAGTGCAACTTATTGTTCACTGTCAATTGTCAATTATCAACTGTCAATTGAAAAACCTCCTTCTTTCCAAATATAAACAATAGGACGGCGGATAAACGGTTTCAGTTTTTCCGCTGTTTCTTTTTCCATGTATTCAGGAGTGGCCAATGTGAAAGTAAGCGTATGATCCGTTGCCGACAAATCGGCTTTCATAAGCAACATATCAGCCTGCAAACGAGCCTCGCTGTATTCATAAGATGAAGCCGAATCAGGAGTATTCAGAAAATCATCCATTACTGGTAGTCCCGTAATAAAATCAGACAAAGGAAGCTCTTTCCAGTCGGTGGTGTAGAACTGAATGCTGCTATCACATGCCGGAGCACAAGCAGTAGACACCGTACAGATAACCTGTGTAGAATCGTTAACAGCCAACAGTTTCATTTGCCAGGTACTTTGCGGAGACATCTGAATACGAATATAATCTTTGTTCAGCTCAGTCATCTCTGACTCACCCCCGAAACGATTCTCTACCTTTGCTTTCATTTTACTCTCCAGAAAATCAATAAAATCAGCACGATTCACTGCCGTAAGCAGTGGAGAAAGAGAATCAGGCATACTGACAAATACTGCCTTAGCCTCCTGCTGCGCCCGAAGCGGAGCAAACAAAAACAAACCCAAGCCTAAAAGAATCATTCCTAAACTGACTTCTTTTTTACCAAAGCCCCATCTTCTATCTATCTTTTTCATCCGTCACCATCTATTAAATTTAATTTTAAACCATCGCCTATCGTACCTCCCCGTGCGGGAAGCACCTATTTCGTTCCCAAATATAGGAAGAACATTCCAATCAGCACCAGGATAAGGTCAATTGCTTTACTTTTTAAATTCTTTTCACGGAAGAACAATGCTCCGAAAAGGAAAGACACAACAACACTACCACGGCGAACCATAGAAACAATAGAAATCATGGAATCTTCATAACTCAGTGCATAGAAATATACAAAATCGGCAGCACATAGAAAAACAGAAATCAAGATGATCGTCCAGTCCCAGCGGAAAGGCGTGGTAGTTTTACGCTTCGGCCACCAAAGCAATGCCAGAATAGGACACATGATAAACACTTGATATACATTGTACCACGACTGTACTAACATCGGATTGAGATGTTTCATCAGGTATTTGTCATACAAACCACTAATGGCACCCATCACAGCAGCCAGAACAATAAAAAAGATCCACTTATCGTGTTTAAAGTCAATACCTTCTTTTTTCCCGGACCGGCTCAGCATAAAAAAAGAGATAACAGCCATTAGCACTCCAATCCATTGATAGAGGTTCAGACGTTCTCCGAATATCAGCATCGCTCCTACCAATACCATCACCGGACGGGTGGCGTTAATAGGTCCCACAATGGTCAATGGCAAGTGTTTCATTCCGAAATAACCGAATATCCACGAAGAAAGAACAATAAACGACTTTATTACAATATACTTGTGCACATCCCAGCCGGCAACAGGAACTTCGAACATTGTCCCACCCAATACACCAGGAGTATATACAGACAAGAGTATAAAAGGCAAAAAGATCAGACTCGAGAAAATCGTATTCAAAAACAACACCGGAAGTACAGCATTGTCTTTGAGAGACTGCTTCTTGAACACATCATAAAATCCCAGTAAAGCAGCTGAGAGGAAGGCAAGTAATAACCACATGAATTTATTTACAATTAAACGGTTTACAATTTACGATTGAGGCAGCTTTTCTCATAAGAGGAAAAGGTCCTGAGGATATTCTACGTCAACAAGAAAGAGTGCATTACCGGGAGCAGAAGTACCCGCTTTGCAACGGTCTTGCTGTTCGATGATCTGGCAGAAACCTTCAACAGTAAGTTTACCACGACCCACTTCAAGCAGAGTACCTACTATCGCGCGCACCATGTTACGCAAAAAACGATCTGCCCGGATAGTAAATACCCAGGTGGTATCATCTTCCTGTGTCCATTCTGCATGCATAATCCTGCAAAGGTTAGTTTTCACATCCGTATGAAGTTTACTGAAGCTTGTGAAATCCGAATAGTCAAACAAGGTTGCAGCCGCTTTATTCATCAGCTCAAAATCCAATGCACCATAGACGCGGCAACGATACTGCCGATTGAAAGGATATTTGGTGGTAGTGACGTAATACTTATAGGTACGTGCCGTTGCATCAAAACGTGCATGTGCATCGTTCTTCACCCTGCAAACTTTGAAAACCGAAATATCCGGAGGTAACAAACGATTCAGTTTATCGGCAACAATCAGGGTATCGAGTTCTTCTTCATTATCAAAATGCGCCACCATCAATGAGGCATGTACACCTGCATCGGTTCTCCCGGCTCCTATCACTTCTACTTCTCTTCTAAGAAAAGTAGACAATGCTTTCATCAGACACTCCTGCACACTGCTTCCATTGGGTTGAATCTGCCAACCGTGGTAGTTGGTTCCGTCGTAAGCCAAATAAATGAAATATCTTTGCACGCTCTTATCCGGTTATTGGTTTTCGCGTGCAAAGGTAATTATTTTAATCGAGAATCAGGAATTATCCGTTGAATTCGCATAAGTAGAGGGTGTCGAACCAAATGTATCCACAAAGTGCTTACGGAAGGTAGGTATGTCATTATACCCTACCATCTCGGCCACTTCCTGAACAGCATACACCTTCTGTTTCAGCAGTCCAGCCGCTTTTTTCATACGTACCCCTCTTATCAGTTCTATAATCGTAAAATCGGTACTCTGCTTTACTTTTCGATATAACGTAGGTTGGCTCATATTCATATCCGATGCCAGTCGCTTTACATTAAAATCTGCTTCACGAATATTCTCTTCGATAATTTTCACTAACGAAGCAATAAACGGATCTTCCATCTTCATCTCCTCTGCCCCTTCGTCAGTTTCATTATTATTACCATTTTCCGGCAACACCAGCAGTTTGGTATACATCTGCTTCAGGTTTACACGCCCATTTATCAAATTCCGAACTTTAGCTTTCAATATGCTCGGAGTAAAAGGTTTCAAAATATAATCATCCGCACCCAATTCAAGCCCTTTGACAATGTCTTCATCTTCCACCTTTGCCGTCAACATGATAAACGGAATATGACAAGTATCCAATCCTTCTTTCACCTCCTTACAACATTCAAATCCATCCTTTATGGGCATCATCACATCACAAAGAATCAGATCCGGCTGCTCTTTGATAGCCATGTCCACACCTTCCTGTCCATTGGTAGCCATCATTATATTATAATCCTTCCCGAAAAGAACTTTCAGATAGAGGCGGATATCTTTATGATCTTCTACAATCAACAGATTCTTTTTCGCCCGTGTGACAGCAGGGGTTTCAACAGGTATATGTACTACAGTCTCTTCCGGTCTGGGCACTTCCCGAGGTTTTTCAGTCTCAACTACAGGTTTTACAGTCTCCACTACTTCCTCCGGTTCATCCTCTTCCACAAACAAAATATTCGGATCATTTTCCAGTACCTCTTTTCCAATAGGGATGTTTACAACAACCTCCGTCCCCTTCCCTTCTTCACTATTCAAGCTTATTGATCCGTGGTGAAACAGGATAACTTGTTCCATCACATCGTATCCCAGTTCAATCCCTGCCAGATCTGTCTGAAGCTCTTCATCCACTGTCTGCCTGACCTCCTTCACCTGGCTTTTTCCATTATCCGAAACAGTAATTGTACAATAAGCCACCCCATCGTTCACCGTCTCCTGCATTGATAAATGTACCGAGCCCGATAATCGTACATGGTTGAATGCATTAGAAAGCAAATTATGCAACACAAACCGGATTCTATTACTGTCCACCCAGATTTCAAGTTCTTTTTTGGTCTTCTTATCATAATGGAAGTCAATCTGATTCATACGTACCAGTTCGCTCACTGTAAATACTACTTTATCTATAATCTTATCAGCAGTATTACGAGATACTTCCAACTTTTCCGCCAAAGGTCGTTGAGTATAAATTGCCAGTAACTGATTACATGCATCCAGCATCCCAAGAGAGTTTCTGTATGCCACACGTACCTTCGACAGAAGCCTGGCCGATAAGTCGTTTTCCTGCGACATTTCCTTCAATGGTGCAATAATCAGTGAAAGTGGCGTACGCAGTTCCTGCACAAACAGAGTGAGCAACTGATTACGCATCGTTTCTATTTCTTGTTTTTGCTCTTGTTTCATCTTTGCAAGATTTAGTGTTTCTTTCAGCTCCATCTCACGAGCTCTGTGTATTTCACGTTTTTTCCCTTTACGTTCCATAAAATAATACACGGTGAAGAGTATTCCGAAAAACAGAGCCATATATCCCAAGTAGGCCCAACCTGTTTTCCACCAATGCGTATTCACACGAATAGACATTTCAATCATTTCACCTTCACTGGCATCCGGATAGATCAGTTTCACTTGCAGTGTATAGTCTCCTACAGGTAGACGTCTGTACGAAATACCATTTTCCAAGGTTCCTATTTTCCACGCCTCATCCGGCAATAACCGATAAGCTATTTTCCGTTGCATCATGCCAAACTGCAAATCAGAAAAATAAAAAGTGAAATCATTATTATCTGCATCAAATACAAACTTCTGCTGTAAATTGGGCGAAGTAGTCAACAATACCTGCCCGTTCCTTTTCTCTCCTACTGACACAGACTCACCATTCACCCATAATTCCGATACGACCAACCGGCTTTTGTTCCGGGTACTCTTAGCCATCAACGGGTCAAAGTAAATCAGTTCTCCTGAATTCCCCCACAATAATCGGCCATCCCGAAGACGACATACTTTATCACAATCTCCAAACAAAGCATAGTTGTAAAATGTAGTCCGGTCATTTCTTATTGTCATAATACCCGAATTACTTCCCAACCAGGTATTTCCATTCTGATCATCAACCATACAGAAAATGTGCCCGCTACTCAAACCATTCATCAGAGTAAATGCACTTTCTACCTTATCCTTTTCACGCCCATCTATACGAAGTATTTTATCGGAGTAAGAAGCAAATATCTGATTGTAACTATTAACATAGATAAAATTGACTGGTGCCACATTCAATCCGGCATCCCGTTCATAGTTTCCAAACAAAGTGATATCGGTTCCCTGTACATCGATACGCTTCAATCCAAGATTCGTACCCACCCATATATTTCCTTCTTTATCTTCTGCGATGGCACGTACATCTTTCACTTTCACGCCTTTATCTTCCAACTGCATCAGTCGGCTGGTATTCTCTTTGTTATCAAAAAGAATCAGTCCCTCTGCTGTTGCAATCCACAAACGATTTCTGGAATCCAGACAGAACTGACGTATAGAAGCCGCAAAATCAGTTGTACCTACAGGAGCCAGCTTATAAGATCTCACCTCTTCAGTTACCGGATCAATATACAAAACTCCGGCATGCTCATCCCCCAGCCATAAACATCCGTTTCTATCTTTGTAAATCCTGTAGTTCTCGTTTTCTTTTATTCCTTTTGTCCATAACACAAAAGAAGTATTCTCTGAAAGAACAGTGGAGGAACTTCTCCATACCTGTCCCTTATTAGTAGCTATCCACACGCAGCCTTTCATATCTTCTTCGATAGCTGTGACCTCTGCATTAAACCGCTGTTCCAGCCGATTACATGCATCCTTGGTAAAATCAACTTTTAGTGCCCCACCCCCAAAGGTACCTACCCACAGCATCTTCTGCGAATCATCCCACAGTAAGCTCGTCACTTTTTTTACTATCTTAAAATTATATGGTCGCTCCACATAATCCATTTTGCAAGTAGCTTTACTCAAATCCGCAGAATCAAATTCCAGGCGAAACAACCCAGTCCAGGCAGCTATATAATAAGTATTTTCATCGAGGCAGATAACATCTGTCACATATGTATCCTGTAATGGCGAATGCCCTCCTGCATCATGTATGATATGAGATGTTTGCCGTTTGAAATCATAGCATTCAATGTTTGTCCGCGATGAGCATATCCACAGATAATCTCCATAACAATGAAGTGCTGTTATTTTACCATATCCCGTTTTAGGTATCTCTGTCTTTCCGGAAATAACATCATAAATCGCCACCTTTGTATTGTCCACACAGGCAAAAAGAGTCTCGCTGCCAATTCCACACAGTTCTGAAATACTTCCGGACATAACAGGCTCAGCGGACAGACTAACCGTAATACACTCCTCTCCCTCCTTTTCTGAACGAACTACTTTTCCTACATAGAGCCCATTACTGGTTCCTATACAAATAAAATCTTTATTTACTATATATAAAGAGGTGATACTTTTCGTATCAAGTGACGAATTAAAGTTTACAGGCAGATAAATTTCTTTATTCGTATCAAAGCAAACAATCCCTCGCAAAAGACGAAGATAAAGTAAGCCGTCAGTATCTTCCGAAATAGAATATACAGCATCCAACACCGGTTGTGAAAGAGAATCATAACGAGAAGTCAAAGGGTAATTCAGTAATCGAAAACCATCATAACGACTGAGACCCATATCTGTAGCAAACCAGACAAATCCTCTCTTTCCATTATGGATATCATAAATAGTATTGTTATTCAACCCATTATTCATCGTAACAGGAAGCATGTTACCATAAAATGAGAAAGAATAAGAAAAGTACGGAGCCCCAAAAAGGCAGAGTATTAGCAATGAAAGTTTAATCAAATGCTGTTTCATCTGTGCCAAAATAGTGATAACTACATTATTATTTATTCGTATCAAGACACAAATATATCTATAATTTACCAAATACGAAACAAATGATAAATAAACTTATATTTATTACCCCTATCAAAACATTCAATCAAAGACACAAGATCACATTATCATAATAAGATCCCCTGCAGACTGAAGTCTGCAAGGGATTAGTTTGTTCTTGTTTTCGGTGTTCCTCAGCTATTTATGCAAAATAGTCAATTGTTTGTTTTAGTGCTCCCCACCTTATTATTTTTTTATCGTACAATAAATAATTACTTACTATATTTTAATAGTTGAAAACTATATGTTCCTTCTTCTGTCAGAAAGTTGTAATTGCCTTTGAATACTACCGGCACTTTCACCAACACATTACCTTCATCTTTTACTTTGAAATACAGGTAGCTTTCTGATTCAAATCCATAAGTATTACCATCACCACCCTTCACCGGAGAAAGTGACAAACCTTGTGCACGCCAATCGAATAAATTGGAAGAGAAAGAGTAATCAGTACCCCAGTAATATACCTTATTATTATCAAAGCTGAATTTTAGCTCAACGCTCAGTGCAAATCCTTCATTCACGCTGCTACGAGTAGAAGCCTGATAGTTGCCGGACATGATCACTTTTTCATAACCATTCTCTGAGGTACGTATACAATTGTGTTGAGTATTACTGTTCTGACGCAAAGCCTCAAGAACATTACGCATATCTTCTGTTGAAACTGATGGAATATTATCAGCACCTGTAATACTATATGTAACGTTTTCTACGCCATAAGCACTCCTTACTGATTCAAAAAGAGAAGTTTGTTCTACTATATCATTGTCTGCACTTGTGCAGGAAGTAAAACCAAATACTAATGCAATTACGATAAAAGAATAAATAGTCTTCATAATGGGTCCTCCATTTTTTTTATTACCAATGCTTGTTTGTTATCACCAAAGTTTGTTTTGTTTGTATTCCTCGTGGGGACCTTCATTTGTTTGTTTCTGATGCAAACATAAAGACTTTATTTGATTAAAAAAACTTTTCTGAAGAAAAAATGAATGATTTACCCATCTTTTTTGAATGATATACACCCCATGCAAGCACTTGAACAGAATATACAACTTATTAAACACCCACTACCTCTGAATTAAACACAAACGATAACAAAAACACCACCTATAAAAATATGAATTATATACCTATTAATAAGATTAAAACACACGCTATACAAAATCATCCCTCCGAAATGATATATCAATTGCAAGAATCACCTCCGAACAAAGATGAATATGCCAATTAATGGATAAAAGGAATCGGGCTACCTTTGCACTAAAACAAAACAAAACCTACCACGCATAATGGAAAATAAAAGAAAACTGTTTTTATTCGTTTATTTGTTCGCTTCCACCTTATTATATGGGCAGGTAGTGGGTATAAAAACAAATGTGTTAATGGACATCACCAAAACCATCAATCTCGGAGCCGAAATCGGCTTGAGTAAAAAATCTACCCTGGACCTGTATGCCAACTACAACCCCTGGGAAGCCAGTAACAACAAAATGTTCAAGATGCTTGCATTCCAACCGGAATACCGTTATTGGTTCTGCGACCGTTTTAACGGGCATTTTATCGGTATACACGCACACGGAGGCATTTATCAGGTAGCCGGTATTGATATGCCCTGGGGAATCTGGAAGGGTCTGAAAGATCACCGTTACAAAGGACATTTTTATGGAGCCGGTATTTCTTATGGCTACCAATGGATCATGAGTAAACACTGGAATATCGAAGCCAACATCGGTGTGGGTTATGCCCGTGTCAAATATGAGCAGTTCTCCTGTGTAGAGTGTGGCGGTAAACTTGGTGAAGGCTACAAGAATTATTTCGGCCCAACCAAAGCTTCGCTCAGCTTAATCTATTTATTTTAAACAAACGCTGCAAACGATATGAAAAAAATAATATACCTCTTATTATTAGTAATATTGCCGGGGTTGAGTACCCAGGCACAAACTGTGTACAAAGATCAGGTACGTGTTGAGAATCAATCCATCACCCGGAGTGACGACAATCGCCTTACGATTGCTATGGATATCATCATGCAGACAAACATGAAGATTTCATCCAACCGTTCTGCCACCCTCACCCCGATACTGGAAGCCAACGGTCACACAAAGACACTTTCTCCGATTGTAATTTACGGACGCCGTCGTGCGCTTGTCAACGAACGTGGTAATACAGTCCCTAAAGACGCTTTCGTTATTCTACGTCGTAAACGCAAAACAGAGCAACGGGTCAGTTACCTCGTACAGCTTCCCTACGAAGCTTGGATGCAAAAGGCCAATCTTGTAATGGATGCCGATCTTTGCGGTTGCCGCAATATCGTTGAAGCCAATACACTCGATCCGATTGCCACATTAAATATTGAACGCATCAAATTGCAACCGGCCATCGCGTACATCACACCCAAAGCCGAAGAGGTTAAACACCGTGCTGTGGAAGGTAGTGCTTTCCTCGACTTCCCGGTCAACAAAACAATAATCTATCCGGAATACCGTCGCAATCAGGCAGAACTGGCCAAGATACGCGCCACTATTGATACCATTCGCAACGATAAGAACATCTCCATCACAGGGATTCGCCTCGAAGGATATGCCTCCCCCGAAGGTAGCTACGCCAACAATGATCGTCTGGCAAAAGGCCGTACCGCCGCTCTGCTGAATTATGTCCGCAATTACTATGATTTCCCGGAAGGGCTACTCACCATGGCTTCTACTCCTGAAGACTGGACAGGATTCCGCAAATTTATAACAAACTCTGTATTGCCACAAAAAGAAGAGATTCTACAGATGATTGATTTGGACGAAAAAGACATGGATGCCAAAGAGAAACGTATCGCCCGTCTTGTAGGCCCCGAAACATACCGCTTTTTGCTAAACGAATGCTATCCGGCTCTACGCCACTCAGACTATACAGTGGCATACACCGTACGCGGATTCAATCTTGATGAAGCAAAAGAGATTATCAATACCCATCCGCAACAGCTGAGTCTACAAGAGATATTCAATGTAGCACAAACCTACGAACAGGGTAGCGAAGAGTTCAACCATGCCTTCCAGGTAGCAGTACTTATGTTCCCGAATGACCCGACAGCTAATCTGAACGCAGCAGCTATGGAGATTCAGCGTGGTGGTGATCTTACTATCGCCAAAAAATATCTCACTAAAGCCGATGCTAACGAAGGAGCTACTCAAAACAATTTAGGCGTAATAGCGCTGATAGAGGGTGATCTTGATACAGCACAACAATATTTCACTCGTGCCAAAGAAGCAGGAGTATCAGAGGCAGAAGCCAATTTACAGGAAGTAGCCAAACAACGCAACTTCCCGGTAGAATAAAGAATACTTTTCTCTCTTAATTTCTTATATTTTAATACACGTCGGATGAATACCTCCCCCAAGGTATTTATCCGACGTTTTTTTATCCCTATTCTTTCTTAACAGGATAAACAGGATTAACATTATTAACTCATATCTTTAACATTACATTTCAAGTATGCAAGATTGCACACTTTTGCATTACAAAAATGTACATCTTTGCATAGCAAGAATGTACATTCTTGTCACACAAGAGTGTACAATCTTGCATATATGAAAACAAGGATTCATTAATCACTGTTTATCAACAGTTTACAGATCAACCATCAACAGTATCCGATCCACCATCTTGATTCCCCTGTTATTTATAATTGTTCTTTTGACAAGGATCTATTTATCGGATCAGTACATTAGTACTATTTTACCACAGAGTAATACTAAGTTTCACAGAGTACTATTTATTATCTGATTTCTGATGACAACACCACTTTGTAAAACATTATAACTTTTTACATCTTTGCTCTACGAGCTTCGTCCCGTTTCTCGTAGAAGATCACCCCGATCGTCGTAGAGAAACAGCCGATTTCTCGTAGAGAAAAAACGAGTCTACATATAACACTGATAATCAACAATTTGAAAAACAACTTATTTGTAATATTTTTTCACATTTCACATATCAGCTTTTTCCTTCTTAAATTGTTTCTCTATTTCAAAACAGCAAAAAAACATTCATGAAATTGATCCAACATAGATCCGCTATCAGATATCCAACAAAGATATAATCTAATCCCGCGATATATAAAATCTTCCCCCCACATACCATGTTAAATTCATCATCAAGTTCTCATTGAATCCAAACAAAAAAAACAGATATAATTCAGCAAAAAAGAATCTGTTTTAGATGAAAAACATGAGTGAGAAATGCGTGAAAACGCCCCTGTGTCATGAGAATTAAGTCGTATTTCATTCATTTTTGACTGAAATACATACCATAAGAACCCTACTTTACATTTTGCAGAAAACATCGCACATTTTTGAAAAAAACACCAATGAGCGGACTCATGACTTCCCTCTATCTTTGCAATGTCGAAAGACAAAAAGGATATGCCTCTCCTTAAAATATAAAAGCACGAAACTTCTCTTCCTTATACATAGAAGCTTCTGCAAAACAAAAAAGAGCATAGTTAAAGAACAAAACAATAGTAAACAATAAAACAAACAAAAAACATTTCAAAGAAAAAAGAAACTTTTATTCGGAAGCTCTCTCCTTATTAGATAAGACACTTCCAAATCTACAGAACTCCACACATGAACAGAACCCACATTATTATATTAAGTAATAATGTCACTCTCTCTCAAAAAAGTAAGGACCGCACTCCTCGAAAGTGCACAATCAAAAACAAGAATCAAAAAAGTATTAATATTTAATTTTATAGATTATGAAACTAAGAAGTTTATTTTTAGCAGGATTAGCAGTAATGGCTATGGCATCTTGCAGCAATGAAGATGATGCAATCGTTAATGGTGGCGAGAACGCAACAAAAGATGCAATATTCAATTTCGGTATTGCATTTCCTACAAGCTCTAACACAAGAGCAGAGGCTGGTGGTAGCAATGCAGGAACTCCCCTTGAATCTAATGTCAATGATATTACATTAGTATTGACTTATGCAGATGGAGTAACACCACAATTCGTTAAGACTTATAATGTAACGGATTTTAAAAAAGAAGACAATAAATACACACTAACGAACCATGAATTAGTTGCTCCCGGTATGGTAAATGTAAAGGTATATGTTAATAGCAATGGAGTAACTGCTAATGTACTTGAATCTAAGAGTGCATTCGACTTAGGAGACTATGCTTCTACAGCCAACAAAGGAAACTTCTTCATGTCTGGCGAACAAAAAAGCCTCGATATAATAGCCAAGAGTGACAATAATGAAGCAAGTGTATCTGTAGATCGTGTTGCAGCTAAATTAACAGAAGCTACTACACAAGATGATTACACTTTTACTGCTACAGCATCCAGCATAACAAACGCTCAAACATTGTTAGTAAAACTAACAGATTACACTTTTGCTAATTTAAATAAAAAATCTAATGCCTTAGCATTAACAACCACATACTTCGACGCCAACGATTTCTGGAATCCGTTTATCACTGACGGAAATGAAGATTTATGGAGTACATTCGGACAAGACACCAAGAAAATGAATGGTGATGACAAAAATACATATTGCTTCGAAAACAACAACTCTAAAGTTTCTACTAAAATTTATTATAAAGCTATCGTTTCTGTAGATGAAGTAACAACAGAAGGAACCAACTTCTATGTTTATAAAAACATACTATACAAAAATTACACAGAATTGAATAAAGTATTCAATGGTAGCTTAGAGCCTGCATTTGGTTTAACAGATAGCAGTATTAACTCTGATTTCATGACCAAAGTTGGTGTAACCAAATATACTAAAGGCGTTTGCTACTACGCAGCTGATATCAAAACAGCCGTTACCGATGCCAACATTCTTCGCAACAACTCTTATATACTGAAAGTTATCTCTATCAAAGATTTAGGTCTTCCTGAAATTGACACACCAACTCCTGGAGATCCTACATTATTAAGCTTAGATGTAACAGTTAAAGATTGGACAGTTAATCTAAACGACATCGAACTCTAATTGCATCACACATAAACAAACTCCAAGCGGGGGAACAGAGGGTCCTTCCTCCCCCCGCTTCTCTTTTTCTCTCAGGGTTTAACACCCAACAAAGATCCCAAACAAGACAATAAGCTCATAGCAAAAAAATAAAGAAAGCATGAAACGAATACTCACTACCATACAAAAAGAAGCAAACAAAATACTGCTACTAACAGTATTGGCTGGTGCAATGGCATCCTGTGATTCTATCCTGGACTTCGAAGAAGGCGATTGCAGCATCGAATACCGCGTAAAGTTTGTGTATGACAGAAACATGGCTTTTGAAGATGCTTTCGCAAAAGAAGTAAAAACCGTAACACTATATGCCTTCGACGATGAAGGAAAATTCGTCTATCAGAAAACAGAAGAAGGTGAAGACAGATTAGGAACCGGAGAATACACGATGTCTGTAGACATCGAGCCGGGCGACTATCACCTCGTAACCTGGGCCGGACTGGATGACCAGTCTTTCGCCGTCCCTTTGATGACTGCCAACTCCAGAATTGAAGACCTCACCGCATTGACTTTACGTAACAAAGAATCTCAAACTCGTGCTGACGGCGAAGAAGGAAAATACATCGTAAAAGATCCGCTCTCACCCCTCTGGCACGGAGAAGTTACCAAGCAATCATTCACTCGCAGCGGCAGACAGAATATCGTTACCGTTCCTTTGACAAAAAACACCAATACCATACGTGTTGTAATTGCACAAGTCAATCAAAATCCCGATAAACCTATCACCCGTGCCAACGCTATCAGTAAAGAGCGGTTTTCATATACCCTCTATGATGACAATGGCTGGATGAACTACGATAATACACTGCTGAAAGACAACCTGCTTACCTATCTCCCCTATGTCACAGAAGATACAAGCATTAGCACACGTGCTTTCAGTGCAGATGGTACTACAGAAAGTGAATATCCTGCGGCGGTAGCCGAGATAAGCGTTGGACGCCTGCTCAGCACCCAGAAACCGGAACTGAGAATTGTAGATCAGCAAACAAACAAGAATTTACTTGCCAATGGTTCACTGATCGGATATCTGAGCCTACTGCAACCAAGCCAACTCAATATGCCTCTCGAAGAATATCTGGATCGCGAAGATAATTTCGGAATGATTTTCTTCGTCGACGAGAACATGACACTGATCAGTACCAAAATTCAGATCAATGACTGGATCGTGAACATAAACGACTTCGAACTCTAAAAAGAACAAAGCAATGAGATATTCAAAACTAACATATTGTCTGTTGGCATTCCTCTGCCTGGCTACTACATCCTGTATACAGAATGAGCTGATAGAAGAATACCCTATAGAACAAGAGAATCCGGTTCAGGTTCATCTCACGTTGAATATGCCACAGGCTACTTCAACTGACATTCAAGCCGGTACAGCAGGCGAACAGTATATAAATGATGTACATGTATATGTTTTCAGTCAAAATGGTTCTTTTATAGAAAAAGCCAGCAAAGTATATATTAGCGGAACGGATGGAAATGCTACCCGT
Organism: Bacteroides sp. 41_26; assembly: GCF_949740115.1. Taxonomy (NCBI): domain Bacteria; kingdom Pseudomonadati; phylum Bacteroidota; class Bacteroidia; order Bacteroidales; family Bacteroidaceae; genus Bacteroides; species Bacteroides sp. 41_26. The sequence continues at coordinate 38,370 of NZ_CATJGZ010000093.1, read as the reverse complement.
ACCATCATTGGAGTACTGGAAAGTGATTACCAAGATCAGACTAACATAGAAATAATAGTACTTACTAATTTGACAGCAAGAAATATAACGGCTCCGACTTCGGTAGTAAACAAAAATACCTTATACGACCAATTAAGATATACATATACCCCTGGTCAGGATTGGATATTTCCGACACAGAGCAATAAAAAGTATATCCCGATGTGGGGTACTTGTTCCCTCGCTGCCATTCGGGAAAAGGATATCAATCAAGCAAGCTTATCACTCATACGAGCCATCGCAAAAGTAGACGTAACACTGAATGGTGGAACTGGGTTTGATCACTTTAAATTAAACACAGTCAAAGTATGTAGCTATAATACACAAGGATACTGTATCCCTGTTAATGACGAAACAATGGCTATTCCTTCCATACCTGAAAATGTTTTAACGAAGAAGAATATAACATTTACAGCAACCACCGGTGAGCAAAAAGCTGGCATACAAAATAAAATCTACCTCCCCGAGTATAAGAATAAAGGTGTAAGCGACAACCAAGTTTCCTATCTTGAGATAACAGGTGAACTGACTACATCACTCTCGGAAACAATACAGAAAACCTACAGAATAGATTTTAAGGTAAACGGCAAAGGAGATACCTTTGATATACTTCGAAACAATTGGTATAAATTCAATATCACAAGTATAAGCCAGGATGTTGATGTAGAGACTCAATGTAGCTACGAAGTAGAAAGATGGGACTATATTAATGTAGATGTACCACCATTTAATTAATTAAAGGAGAATTTACGCATGAAAAAGCAAAACAATATATTTGCATACGCAAAACAGACATTCAGCCTTATACTGGCAATTCTTTTCTGTATAGCCTGTACAGACGAAACCTATCAAGACGAAAAACAGGTAGAAGAAGGGATACCTGTAGAAGTTGATTTCAATTTCCAGACATCCAATATTGATAAGGTCAATACACGTTTAAGTGATGCCGGCGAATTTCAGGTAAATGATTTATACCTGCTTATCTTTGATTCGAATGGAAATATTAAGAACCGTTACTATTATGATGGAGATGCATTGACACATACCAACGGTAACCAAAAAAATCCAACTAATGGTACAATAACCGGAATAAAAACCACCAGTGGAAAAAGTTATATTTATGGCATAGCCAATGTGGGCGACAATGAATTGGACAGAAAAGGCGAATTGAAAAGTAAATTGGATAGAGTTAATTCTGTTAGTGATTTAAAAGATTTAACGACAACTCTGAATAATGATGGTAACATAGCTCGTTCTTCTGCATCTTTACTGATGAGCGGTAAGTTCCAGGCAACAGGTGCAAGTACTTCAGATAAAGAAGAAGGTACTTGCAACATACCCACCACCAATAAGGCACTAAGTGGAACATTACTTTTGCGTCGTTCCGATTCCCACATTACGTTTAATATTAATTTGGGAGAAAAAATAGAAAGTTTTGAACTTAAAAGCTGGCAGGTATTCAATGTGCCTATAAGTTCATACCTAATAGATCAAAGCAAGCAATATGTAGCTTCAGAATATAAAGATAGTGAATTACAAGCAACTTATAATAATGAAGGTAAACTTTATGCTTTTAACTTCTACATGCAGGAGAACCTGAAAGAGGCTATTATGGAAGCAAGAGATCATACTACTCTCACTGCCTACAAAGACAGGGAAAAAGAATATAAGAATCCGGATGGTACTAACACCGGAGAATATAAGTTCGTAGAAAATAATGCCACGTATGTAGAGATTAAAGCGAGGATGAATATTGAAACAGAGTCTGAAGATGGAATAAGAACAGCCGATGTAAGATATATTATCCACTTAGGGGGAGGTGCTAATGAATTCACAAACTTCAAAAGCGAACGCAACAAGAAATACATCTACAACGTCACAATTAATGATGTAGAAAGCATCATCGTAGAAGTAGAAGATGGTGAAGATGATCCAGATGCCCGTCCCGGAGTTGAAGGTGATGTGGTAGATGCTACCACCAGCGTATATACGTTGGATGCACATTACAATTGTTTCAATATAGGATTCACTTATGAGGATGTTGTAGAAAACCTGTCCTTCATCATTCAGTCGCCTTTCGCAGCGGATGCTGTATACAGTGTAAAAGGAAAAATCGGAGCTTTGGATAATACTCCGCAAGAAAATGGCGATTATAAATGGATACAACTTCAGAGAACGACGGGAGAAAAAGTTTTGTCTCAATATAACTCTGAAGAGAAGAATCGTCCTTTTAACTTGTATCAATTGGTAGATGATATGAAAGATCGAGGTAAACCAAACGATGGAAAGACGTATTATTACACAATTTTCATTAACGAGTACTATTATACAGAAGCACCGGCAAAAGCTAACTGGCCTGATAAAAATCATTTATGGAGATATTTTGTGAATCAGGATGATCGTAAATTAATGTTGTTTTTGTCCCCTAAAAATAGCGCTGATAAAGAAAGTAGCTATTCTAAAGCTTCACATATGTTCAGGCAAAGATCTATCCAGACGTATTACAGTACCGAAGTACTAAATAACAATGGAAATGCTTTAGGAATGGAACATGTGAATGAAACGGGAGCACCCGATTGGGGGAATGGTAACAGCAGTGATCGTGGAAACGGATTTTTGAATACTAACAAATACTTCTTTACAACAACAAGTTCTAAAAACAGGACCTGGGAGTACTTTGTGAACTATTCCATATCTGATGACTACAAATATACCTATAAAATGAAAGATGTTGCTGCAATAGCCGAGTGTCTGTCAAGAAACAGAGATGAAAACGGAGATGGCAGAATTGATCTGGACGAATTGAAATGGTATTTGCCAGCAACAGATCAATTAGCATCCATGTTTCTGGGAGCCAAAAGTTTACCATCACCACTATTTGATGACAGATCTGTTAGCAGTGTGACGTATGATGATGGAAATAATCACTATATCACAAGTAATAAACAAAAGATATGGGCGGAAGAAGGATGTTCATTTGGAGGAATAAGCAGCTATGGTTCAAAAAACTACCCTAAATTATTAAGATGTGTCCGCAATTTAGGATTATCCAATGAAGATGCAAAAAGTAAAGTAGTATCTCCGGCCTATACATACAATTCCCAAAATAAGGTTTTCATTATGGACCAATTGACCAGTCAAAACAAAAGAACTGGTAAAACAACGGGGGAATTAGATTTCCATGATAATTTCGATGACATCAACAGACCTTATAAAGCTTTCCAAATGGCAAGTACTTTTATTGGAGGGCGAAATACTGATTGGTACACATTATTTGATATAGGAGTAAATCATTTAAGTAAATGCAAAGATCTCACAGAAGGTGGCCATAAATGGAGAGCTCCTAATCAACGTGAATTTATGATTATGTTTCTTCAGAATGCAAGTAATGTAATAAATAACAATAATAGAGGATTTACGCGTACCCATTGGAAATATGACGAAAGCAGACATTTTGGACTTAATGGACTTCTTTTATTCTTAGATAATGATGGAAATTATGATAGAACCATACGTTGCGTACGTGATGTGGATGTAAATGCAAACGGAAGTGTTATCAACGATTAATCAAAAATACAATATTATGGAAATGCTTGATATTCTAACACGTGAATCGGAAAACACACAGCAAGTGTATGTGTACGAAGAAAATGGTCACTGGTACGCCTATGAGCGTTCGGCCCAACTCGTCAAGAGGATACTTAAAGGACTTGTAAAGATCAGGCAATTCATCAATAGCACATATGATATTATTCTCGACCGGGTAGAAGTTGATCTAACGACACTTATCGAAAAATGTCCTGTTACTCTATGTTCTGACTCGGAAATAGTGATTGAATGTCCTGAAATATAAGATTATAAAAGAGAGATAACATCCCTTTTTAACAAGAATATATTGTTTGTTTTGTTTGTGTTCCTCACTCCACTTACCAATACCGTCTGAGAAGATAGTGGTAAGTGGGTGGGGATTTTTTTATTTCTGCAACAGAGGGATAATCAAACAAACAGAATTATTTTCCAGACTCACTTCATAACATCCACCAAAATGTTCTGCCAATAGCCGGTTCACCTCATTGGCAATGCTTATTTCCTGTAGCTGCTGCCCGGAGGAAAGTATAGAACCTGTGACACATGTCCGCATATAACTTCCATCTTTTATAGTTTCAATAATCAAAGAAAGTTTACCGGGAGATGTCAGAACTGCATTATTGAAAATCTCCTGCAGACGCACAACATCTATATAAACCGGAAAGGCAACACCCTGAGGAAGTGAAACAGTCAAACGTTCCCGGATACTATCAGGCAGAGTGTCGAGCCAGCTACGGATAACCATTAAAAGATCAACATTTTCTTCTCTGTATTTCATCATCCCGGCCTCAAGTCTCGAGAGATCAAGGATATTGTTAATCAGCTCCATCAATTTAGTAGAAGTCTTATCTATAAATTCGGAAACTCTCTTCCTTTCCTCCATGTCTATTACATTATCAGTAGCCAATGCCATAGAGCCATCCACCACTTCGTTCAACGGACGGCTGATAGCCGTGCTGATAGTGGATAGAAAAAGTTCTTTGGCAACATTGGCTTGCTCTGTTTCTTCTGTCATCCGCCGCATCTCCCTTTCTGATTTATGGAGATGCTTTCTGATGCAATAAGTATGAATAATAAAAATAATGAGGATGATAAAAACAACACCTGTCAAAATAAGGAATACCAGTTGAGTAGTATGCTCAATTTTCTCTTTTTCAAGTAAGAGTAAATCAGCATTATAATCTTTCTTTAATTGCTCTGTCTGTTTATTGAGTGTAGCTATATTGATAGAATCACGGATCATAAAAGCCTGTTTATAAATAACCAAAGCCTCATCTATACGATTTAGCTGGTTAAGCATCAATGCTTTTCTGAAATTCATAGTACTATACATACTTGGAGAAGATTTCTTAAAAATCTCCCGCAATGGTTCTAACTCTGCCAGAGCCTTTTCCAGTTGTCCGGATGCCTGAAAATAATCATAGCGAGCCTGAGAATAGTAGTAATCAAAGGTTCCATAACCAACCATATTATATTTCTCGGCCAAATGCAAATATTTTTCCGCCTGTGATAAGTCTACTTTTGTGTAATAAGATAAATAGGAGATATAAGTCATCATCAACCAACCTCTCAGCCTCGCTTCAGCACCTGGTTCTTTACGAATAATCTGATTCAGATAATTATCTTGTATTTTAATCCATTTAATCCAATTAGGAAAATCATTCAACTCTTCATATGTAGCAATAAGAGATCTGTTTATTTCAATAACATATCCTTCATTAATTTTCAAAGCTGCTTTATATGCTTTCTTTAAGACATCAGCGGCTTCTTCAATTCTATATGTTATACGATAAATATTGGCCATGCATTGATAAGCAAGGGTGATGCCAATAGGATTATTCAGTTTTTTTGCCTCCTGCAACATCTTGTTTGCTTCTTTTTCTTCCAACTCATACTCTGATGTAACCATTAACATATCAACTACACAACGCTTCCCTTCAAACAGTTCTGTATACAGTTTTGCTTTTCGGGCAATCGGCTCCATCATCTTCATCCAACGATTGACCCCTTCCGGATTATAATTATTGTAATCCATAAACATAAATGCAAGATAAGCCCTACAAATATACCGGTCATTTTTCATAGCTTTTGCTTCCTCCAAAAGCCTTTGGATATAATACAATTCAACCAAAGGACTGCTGACTGTCCGTGTTAATTTATTCAGAATTTCAAGACGGGTGGTATCATTAGCCTGAGTTTTACTCAACTGGTGAAGTAATATCATTTTCTCTTTTTCGGAACCGCTTTCAGCATATGACTTTATACAAAAGCCAGCAAACAGCAAGACTAAAAAAATAGTAATCATTGTTTTCATATTAGAATACTTATTGGCGTTCATTATTGAGAGGATGAGTAAAAACAAAGCGGGTACCATCGGTATACGAAGAATCAATCCAGATTTTTCCTCCTATATTTTCAATAATCAACTGACAAATAGAAAGTCCCAACCCAGCACCCTGTACACCTTCGTGCAATTTTTCGAAACGTTCAAATATATGTGGTTGTTTTTCCAATGGAATACCACACCCTGTATCTTCAATAGTAAATATGGCTTCCCGACGTTCTTCATCTTTATCAAGCTTCAACACGATCCGACCTTCCTGCGTAAATTTAGTAGCATTAATAAGAAGGTTAATAAGTACTTGTTGTAAACGTCCGGAATCTGTATAAACATCCAAACTATCCAAAGAAGTCTCGAAACTAATGGCAGCTGAAGTACGCTTCACTTTTTCCACTGTATCAATCACATTTGCACACAGAACCAATACGTCGCAATGTTCAAACGTAAAACGAATATTATCTTCCTTTAATGCTGATAAGTCCGCCACATCATGGAATAACTTCAATAACAATTCGGAATTTTGTTTAATCAGATCACCACATTGTTGGCGGGTTTCATTATCTAATATACTCTCAGAAGCAAGCAAATTAGCAAACCCTACAATAGCGTTCAGAGGGGTACGCAGTTCGTGACTCATATTCGAAAGAAAAAGATTCTTGGATTGAATAGAATATGCTGTCTCCTGCCGGGTTTTCTCTAACTTCTCCCGTGACAGTTCCAGTCGTTTGTTCTTTTTAAGGGATATGTAAACAAGTAAAACAGCAACTATTAAAATAACAAATGAAAATAAAAGAATCCAGGTCAGCATCTTATTATGCATGGCTGCATTTTCTAATTCCATCTGGTCAACCCAATAGGCAACATGCAAAGAATCTATTTGCTGTGAATAATATACCATATTCAATGAATCAGACAAATTGAATGCTCTATCATACATATTACAGGCCTCTTTTCTTGCTCCTAATTTCTCCAACAGAACAGCCTTGTCAATAAGTACATATTTATATTCATTCATATTCCCGTTTTTCAACACCACTGTTACAATAGAATCACAGTATGTGAGAGCCTCTGCATACTCTCCTGATAATTCATAAAAACGAGAAGCAATATTATAATACCACCGATCAAAAGCTACGTCAGCCAACCTCAACTCTTCTACTTGCTTCAAGCTCAAACGGGATTGTTCCAGATTTTTTATGCCAAGATTATAAAAAGCCTGATAACATTTAAGATAAAATATATAATCACCCTTATTTTGCAAATCAACTTTGTCGAGCAATTTGCCGGCCTCAATCAGATAATGCTGTAACTCCTCCATTTTTTCCAAAAGAGTACAGACGTGCATCTGCTGTATTAATAAACGGATTTTTAAATCATCATCATTCAAATCCTGCAACTTTTCTTCAGCCTCCAAGAAAGCTGTATAAGCCTGTTTACTTTCATTGGAATGCATAAAAGTAATGCCCATAGCTTGTATGGCTAATGCTTTTCCCAAATCGGAATTTAAATCACGGGCCAACTTATACATCTGCTGAGCCTTACTCACAGCCAAACCAACTGTTCCTCTTAAACAATTGGCATTGACTTCTATCAATTGAACACGGAACATATTGTCGTAATCTCCGGCATCACGAGTTCGTTTTTCTACTTTTGTACAAAGTTCAATAATACATTCATCCGGAACAGAACTACTATAATTCAGATTTTTACTGGCAAGAGCATAAAGGTGATACAATTCTGCATCATTGGAAACGGGAGTTGCATTCAACAAACAAGTGATAATACTCCCTAATAAGAACGCTAATAAAGATTCCTTCTTCATAAAATAGTACGTGCCTTTATTTTGTTTGCGGTACAATGGAACAAAGATAAATAAAAAAAAATATCATTTTCATTTTTGATTACTATAATTCAGATCAATTTATTTATCTTTGAGGCAACGATACATAATACATTAAATATATTGAACGCCATGAGTAGTAATATTTTTCTAATCATCGCACTTGTCACGACAGGTATTTTCGCCATTCAGTTTATCTTATCCATCTTTTTCGGTGATTTTGATGCTGACGCAGATATTGACACAGACATAGGCAGTGTAGTCTCTTTTAAAGGATTGACCCATTTTGGTATCGGATTCGGATGGTATATGTATCTGCAAAAAAGTACGGATGCTACGGCATATATTATTGGTATACTCGTCGGATTGCTATTCGTATTTGCTGTGTGGTATCTCTATAAAAAAGCCTATCAGTTACAGCAAGACAATCACTCAGAAAAAACGGAACAGCTTGTAGGGCGGGAATGTACTATCTACTTCAGCCGGGGTGAAGGAAAGTATACAGTACAGGTGAACCGTGATGGTGCTATGAGAGAGGTAGATGTTATATCTGAATCAACAAAAAACTACCAAACAGGAGATAAAGTTGTCATTGCTTCTTATAAAGAAGGAACACTTTATATTAGTTGACAATGGACAGTTGACAGTGGACAATGGACAGTGGACAATGAAAATCTCAATAACTCAGAAACTCAAATAACTTAAAAACTCAAATAACATGACTCAGGAAATGATGATTATGGCTGCTATTCTGGTGGCAGTTATCCTACTTACGTTTATCGGAATCCTTTCCCGCTACCGTAAATGTAAAAGTGACGAAGTACTCGTAGTTTACGGAAAAACGGGTAAAGACAAAAGATCGGCAAAACTCTATCATGGTGGTGCTGCCTTCGTATGGCCTATCTTGCAAGGATATGAATTCCTGTCAATGAAGCCAATGCAGATAGACTGCAAACTAACAGGAGCACTATCAGCACAAAATATCCGTGTAGATGTACCAACCACTATTACTGTAGCTATCAGTACTGATCACGAAGTAATGCAGAATGCAGCAGAGCGTATGCTGGGCCTTACAATGGATGATAAACAGAACTTGATTACAGATGTGGTATACGGACAGATGCGTCTGGTTATTGCCGACATGACAATTGAAGAACTGAACTCTGACCGTGACAAATTCTTGTCAAAAGTAAAAGATAACATTGATACTGAACTGCGTAAATTCGGTTTATATCTGATGAATATCAATATCAGTGATATTCGTGATGCAGCCAACTACATTGTCAATCTGGGTAAAGAAGCTGAAAGTAAGGCATTGAACGAAGCACAAGCAAACATCGAAGAGCAGGAAAAACTGGGTGCTATCAAAATTGCAACTCAGATAAAAGAACGCGAAACAAAAGTTGCCGAAACCCGTAAAGACCAGGACATCGCCATTGCCGAAACAAAGAAACTACAGGAAATTTCAGTTGCTAATGCAGACAAAGACCGTATCTCACAAGTAGCAATAGCCAATGCCGAAAAAGAGGCACAGGTGGCAAAAGCGGAAGCAGATAAGAACATACGTATCGAACAGGCAAATACGGAAAAGGAAAGTCGCGTGGCAGAATTAAATTCTGACATGGAAATTAAACAGGCAGAAGCTGCCAAAAAAGCAGCTATCGGGCGAAATGAAGCGCAAAAAGAAGTTGCCAAATCAGACGCAGAACTGGCTGTAACACAAGCTAATGCTGATAGAGAAGCTGGAGAAGCTGCTGCAAGATCAGAAGCTGCCGTGCAAACAGCCCGTGAGACTGCACAGAAAGAAGTGGAAGAAGCCAAAGCTAAAAAGGTGGAATCATCATTGAAAGCTGAAAAAATAGTACCGGCAGAAGTAGCCCGACAAGAAGCTATCCTGCAAGCAGAAGCTGTGGCAGAAAAAATAACCCGCGAAGCAGAGGCTCGCGCTAAAGCTACATTAGCACAAGCAGAAGCAGAAGCAAAAGCCATTCAGATGAAGCTGGAGGCAGAAGCGGAAGGTAAAAAACGTTCGTTGCTGGCAGAAGCAGAAGGTTTCGAAGCCATGGTGCGTGCAGCAGAATCTAACCCGGCTATCGCCATCCAATATAAGATGGTAGACCAGTGGAAAGAAATTGCCGGTGAACAGGTAAAAGCATTTGAACATATGAATCTGGGAAATATCACAGTATTCGACGGAGGAAACGGTAGTACAGGCAATTTCCTTAGTTCGCTGGTGAAAACGGTAGCACCAAGTCTGGGAGTTCTCGATAAACTACCGATTGGAGAAACTATGAAGGGAATTATAAACCCGGATAGCAAAGAAGAAGAAAAGAAAAAGTAATGTGCCAATATAATTAATGTGCCAATGTGCCAATTGGCTGCGCAATGTATGTACAGCTGAATTGGCTATTGGCACATTATTAAATTAGAAATAGAATTTATCATGCGTTTTCATCATTATCCAGTCTATTTATTCTTATTTATAACTCTCATAAGTCTTGCCGGATGCAAGGAAAAAGACAAATCGCTCAAACTAAACGAGCCACGAAATATAAAAGGGGGCATCAGTTATAAACGTTCATTTGGCGATCTGAACGATATTCACCTTAAAGCAGCACAAAGTTTAGGAATTCGCCCGTTAACTTCACGAGAAGAAGCTGAACGAATGAAGGAAAAGCTGGTACATATCAAAAGCAATGACTGCTATACCGTTGATTCACTTACACATTCCATTCCTTTCCTGGTACCACGCGCCAGTGACTTACTTAACACGATAGGAAGCAATTTTCTTGATTCACTCACTGCAAAAGGATTAAACCCAAATCAAATAGTCATTACTTCTGTCCTCCGCACAGAAGATGATGTAAAACGTTTGAGACGCAGAAATATCAACGCATCAAAAAACTCGGCCCATTTCTATGGAACAACATTCGATGTGAGCTGGAAACGCTTCAAAAAAATCGAAGACGAAGACGGACGACCTTTACAGGATGTCAGTGCAGACACATTGAAACTTGTATTGTCGGAAGTTTTGCGCGACCTGAGAAAAAAAGATAAATGCTATATAAAATATGAGCTGAAGCAAGGTTGCTTCCATATCACAACAAGATAATGAGCAAGGCTCACCACAGAGTACACAGAGTTCTATTTATCTGATGAAATGCAGATTAATGCGAATTGACGCAGATTAAAAAAGGTGTTATTCTATCTCTAAAGTCTCTACCTTTGCGAAAATTTGCGTTCATCTGTGTTTTAATCAAATATCGCCTGCCGAACCTCCCCGTGTGGGAAGCACTCGTAACCATACGTTGTAAATTTATTCTGCCAGAACATCTAAAGTATCCAAACCTTTTCACTAAATTTGCGGATATTTTTCTTTAATACAGCTCAATGATAGAAAAACTGATTGTTCTTGAGGATATTGATCCGGTTATTTTTTACGGTGTAAACAACGCCAACATACAGTTAATTAAAGCTTTATATCCAAAGCTACGCATTGTTGCCCGCGGCAATGTTATTAAAGTTCTGGGCGACGAGGAAGAAATGTGTGCCTTCGAAGAAAATATCATCAAACTTGAGAAATATTGTGCCGAATATAACTCATTGAAAGAAGAAGTTATTATCGACATTATCAAAGGAAACGCTCCGCAGGCTGAACAGACGGGAAATGTGATTGTATTCAGTGTAACCGGAAAACCTATTATCCCCCGCAGTGAAAACCAACTGAAATTAGTACAAGGGTTTGCTAAAAACGACATGGTGTTTGCCATCGGTCCCGCTGGGTCGGGAAAAACTTACACAGCGATAGCGCTCGCCGTTCGTGCACTTAAAAATAAAGAAATCAAAAAAATAATCCTCAGCCGCCCTGCCGTAGAAGCCGGTGAAAAATTAGGTTTTCTTCCCGGTGATATGAAGGAGAAGATAGATCCGTATTTGCAACCTCTTTATGATGCCTTGCAAGATATGATTCCTGCCGCAAAGCTAAAAGAATATATGGAACTTAATATCATCCAGATCGCTCCGCTCGCCTTCATGCGCGGACGTACACTGAATGATGCCGTCGTGATTCTGGACGAAGCGCAAAATACGACTACTCAACAGATAAAAATGTTTCTTACCCGTATGGGCATGAACACCAAGATGATTGTGACCGGAGATATGACACAGATCGACCTCCCCACTTCACAAACATCGGGTTTAGTACAGGCACTCCGTATATTGAAAGGGGTTAAAGGGATCAGTTTTGTCGAACTAAACAAAAAAGATATCGTACGCCATAAATTAGTAGAGCGTATTGTAGATGCCTATGAAAGGTTTGACAAAGAAAAAAAGGCGGCAAGAGAAGAACTAAGAGCCACAAGCGAGAATGCAGAGGTAACCGGTAACAAGCCCAAAGCTAAAAAAAATAAGCCCGAGCCCGATACCAAAATCCTCTCGTAAATTAGTCTGACTCCAGTCGTAAATAGTGAATCGTCAACATACCTATAGTTATAATAAAATGATGGTCATGACCGTAGGGAATAAATTGTAAATTAGATAAGATGAAAGCATTAACTAAAACTGAATTCAACTTTCCGGGACAGAAAAGCGTGTATCACGGAAAAGTACGTGATGTTTATAACATCAACGGTGAAAAACTTGTGATGGTAGCTACCGACCGTATTTCGGCCTTTGATGTAGTGCTGCCTGAAGGTATTCCTTACAAAGGGCAAATGCTGAACCAGATTGCTGCCAAATTCCTTGATGCAACAACTGACATCTGCCCGAACTGGAAACTTGCTACTCCTGACCCAATGGTTACGGTAGGTGTACTTTGCGAAGGTTTTCCTGTTGAAATGATTGTACGTGGTTATCTTTGTGGTAGTGCATGGCGTACTTACAAAAGTGGTGTACGCGAAATCTGTGGAGTAAAACTTCCGGATGGAATGCGCGAAAATGAAAAATTCCCGGAACCAATCGTAACTCCTACTACCAAAGCAGAAATGGGATTGCATGACGAGGATATCTCCAAAGAAGAAATCCTGAAACAAGGTCTGGCTACCCCTGAAGAATACGAAATCCTTGAAAAATATACACTGGCACTCTTCAAACGCGGAACAGAAATCGCAGCTGAACGTGGGTTAATACTCGTTGATACGAAGTATGAATTTGGTAAACACAATGGTACTATCTACCTGATGGATGAGATCCACACTCCCGATTCAAGCCGTTATTTCTACTCAGAAGGTTACCAGGAGCGTTTTGAAAAAGGTGAAGCACAAAAACAACTCTCTAAAGAATTCGTACGCGAATGGTTAATGGAGAACGGATTCCAGGGTAAAGACGGACAAAAAGTACCTGAAATGACACCGGAAATCGTACAAAGCATTAGTGACCGCTATATCGAACTTTTCGAAAACATCACCGGAGAAAAATTTGTTAAGGAAGATACGAGCAATATAACAGAACGTATATTTAAGAATGTTTCTACGTTCTTAAAATAGTTGAAAATCGAAAGTTGAAAGTTGAAAATTAGCTGCGCTATTATACTGCATAGCAACTTCCAATTCTCAACTTTCAACTTTCAATTTTTAACTTTCAATTTTCAATTAAATATGAATTACCCCCAGGAACAAATCAAGCCTTACGCCACAGATGGCAAAAAAAGTGAACAGGTAGAACAAATGTTCGACAACATCGCTCCTGCGTATGACATGCTTAATCATACCCTCTCACTGGGCATCGACAAAAGCTGGCGACGTAAAGCGATCAACTGGTTACGTCCTTTCCACCCGCAGCGTATCATGGATGTAGCTACCGGTACTGGTGACTTTGCTATCCTCTCCTGCCGTATGCTCCAGCCCAGGCAGCTTATCGGAACGGATATCTCTGAAGGTATGATGAATGTGGGGCGTGAAAAGGTAAAAAAGGAAGGTCTCGCAGATAAAATATCTTTTGCCCGTGAAGACTGTACCTCCCTCTCGTTCGCTGATAACAGTTTTGACGCTATCACTGTAGCCTTTGGCATTCGTAATTTTGAGGATCTGGATAAAGGACTTTCCGAAATGTGCCGTGTACTCACTCCCGGAGGACACTTGGTGATACTGGAGTTAACAACCCCTGACCGTTTCCCAATGAAACAACTATTTGCTATTTACTCCAAAATTGTCATCCCTGTTTTAGGCAAATTATTTTCTAAAGACAACAGTGCTTACCACTACCTGCCACAAACCATCAAAGTTTTCCCGCAAGGCGAAATCATGACGGACATTATATCGAAAGCAGGATTTAGTCAGGTACAGTTTCGGCGACTGACATTCGGCATCTGTACACTTTATACAGCAACCAAATAATATACCAATGCGCTACTACAAATAACAAAAAAAGATGTGGCACACAGTAATTGACACATTGGCATATTAAATAATTATTAATTCTATGCAAAAGTACGGTTTAATTGGTTATCCGTTGAAACATTCGTTCTCTATCGGATATTTCAACGAAAAGTTCCGCTCAGAAGGGGTTGATGCTGAGTATGTGAATTTCGAAATCCCCAGTATTAATGACTTCATGGAAGTCATTGAAGAAAACCCTAATCTATCAGGATTAAACGTAACAATTCCCTACAAAGAACAAGTGATTCCGTTTCTGGATTCTTTGGATCCGGACACTGCCAAAATCGGTGCAGTAAACGTTATCAAAATAATCCGCCAGCCCAAAGGTAAAGTTAAGTTGGTTGGCTATAACTCCGATATTATTGGTTTTACACAGTCTATACAACCGTTATTACTTCCTTCACACAAGAAAGCTTTGCTTCTGGGTACAGGTGGTGCATCCAAAGCTGTATTTCACGGACTAAAAAATCTGGGTATTGAAAGTGTATTCGTTTCGCGTACACACAAACCGGGTATGTTGACTTATGAAGAGCTAACCCCTGAAGTTATGGCCGAATATACAGTTATCGTTAACTGTACTCCTGTAGGCATGTATCCCAAAGTTGATTTTTGTCCCAACATTCCTTACGAATATCTCACACCAAACCATTTACTCTACGATTTGTTATATAATCCAAACGTTACGCTTTTCATGAAAAAAGGAGAAGAGCGGGGCGCTATTACAAAAAACGGATTAGAAATGCTCCTTCTGCAAGCATTTGCAGCCTGGGAGATATGGCATAAGTAATTATTATATGAGGAAGGAAACAAAAAAGAACTGGATAATAGGTGCAATTATTTTTTTGCTGGTGCTTACTGGTTGTACTGTCGGTGGAAGTTATTATATGCTTAACTTCTCATTAACCCCCAATGCAAAGATACGCGCCAAAGATGCCGATTCATACGAGTACATGTACTCTAACTACCCCTTCCTGCGCCCCTGGGTGGACAGTCTTAACAAGGTAAATGCCCTGAGAGATACATTCATCCTAAATCCCGAAGGGATACGGTTACATGCATATTATATTGCAGCTCCCAAACCAACAAAGAAAACAGCTGTTATTGTACATGGCTATACCGATAATGCCATACGTATGTTTATGATTGGTTATCTGTATAATCATGACCTGCAATTTAACACTCTTCTGCCGGACTTACAACATCAGGGCGAGAGCAGTGGTCCTGCCATACAGATGGGCTGGAAAGACCGGCTCGATGTAATGCAATGGATGCACGTAGCTAATCATATTTATGGCGATAGTACACAAATGGTAGTTCATGGCATTTCAATGGGTGGTGCCACCACTATGATGGTGGCCGGAGAAGAACAACCGGAGTTCGTACGATGCTTTGTCGAGGATTGTGGCTATACCAGCGTATGGGATGAATTTTCACACGAATTGAAATCATCATTCCACCTGCCCAAATTCCCTTTGATGTACACTACAAGCTGGCTTTGCGCACAAAAATACGGATGGAACTTTAAAGAAGCATCTTCACTGAAACAAGTAGAAAAAGCAGAACTTCCCATGTTCTTTATACACGGTGATAAAGATACTTATGTACCCACATGGATGGTTTATCCTCTTTATGAAGCAAAAGCGGATCCAAAAGAGCTTTGGATCGTCCCGGGAGCTACACATGCTGTCTCTTATAAAGAGAACAAAACAGAATACACGAACCGGGTAAAAAACTTCGTTGACAAATATATCGAATAAAAGAGAATAGTAGCTATATTTGTGGCAATAATAAAGACCATTATGAAGCAAATACTCACTTTTATACTTCTTACGCTGTTCTATCTGCCCTTGCAAGCACAAGAAAAGATATACACAGTAGACAACATCCCCAAAGTACATTTACAGAATAAATTTCAATATGTATGCAATCCTGCCGGTATCTTGTCACAAGCCGCATGTGACAGTATTGATCGTATGCTTTACAATCTGGAAGAAACGACAGGTATAGAGACGGTAGTTGCCGTAGTACCTTCCATCGGTTCGGAAGATTGTTTTGAGTTCGCTCACCAACTACTCAATAAATGGGGAGTCGGGAAAAAAGGAAAGAATAACGGATTGGTTATTCTCTTAGTGACCGACCAACGTTGCATACAATTCTATACTGGTTATGGGCTGGAAGGCGATTTGCCGGATGCAATCTGCAAACGAATACAAACGAAATCAATGATTCCTTATCTGAAAGTAGAGAACTGGAACGAAGGGATGGTGAATGGTGTACGCGCTGTGTGCCAACGCCTTGATGGTTCAATGGAAAATGAGAATACCTCCGACGAAAATGAGATTTCCGGACTGGCAATCCTATTGGCAATCATAGGTTTCATCGGAGTAGCATCCGTCATCAGTATACTGGCCATAAGAGCAAGTACCCGTTGTCCTCAGTGCGGGAAACATAAATTACAACGTACAGGCAGTACACTGATATCCAGACGCAATGGAGTAAAAGTAGAAGATGTAATATATACCTGCCGTAACTGCGGGTACACAGTGGTACGCCGTCAGCAGTCATACGACAATGACTATCACGGAGGAGGCAGAGGTGGCGGAGGTCCGTTCATCGGCGGTTTCGGAGGCGGTAGCTTCAGTGGCGGTGGAGGCGGTTTCAGTGGAGGCAGCTTCGGTGGTGGAATGGGTGGCGGCGGCGGAGCCGGCTCACGTTTTTAATACTTTGTGTTCCCCTATAGAGAGCAAGAGATAGAAATAAAAAATGAAAATACAATAATAACAAAGAAAAAAATGAAGAAATCAATTATCATTATCATTGCAGTAGTGGCAGTTATCGTTATATGGGCTGTCAGTATGTACAACGGATTGGTTACAATGGACGAGAACGTAAATAGCCAGTGGGCAAATGTAGAAACACAGTATCAACGCCGTGCCGACCTCATCCCCAACCTGGTAAACACTGTAAAAGGATACGCTTCGCACGAGAAAGAAACACTTGAAGGTGTAGTAGAAGCACGTAGTAAAGCTACTCAGATGCAGGTCAATGCAAGTGATCTTACTCCCGAAAAATTAGCAGCATATCAGAAAGCACAGGGAGCAGTAACTTCAGCATTAGGCAAATTACTTGCTATTACAGAAAACTATCCTGATTTGAAAGCCAATCAAAACTTTCTTGAACTTCAAGCCCAACTGGAAGGCACTGAAAATCGCATCAATGTAGCACGTACTAATTTCAACAATGCAGCACAGGCATATAATACAGCTATCCGCCGTTTCCCAAAAAGCTTGTTTGCAGGTATGTTTGGTTTCGATAAACATGTTTATTTTGAAGCAGCCGAAGGTACTGAAGCAGCTCCGGAAGTGAAATTTTGAATTAAAAAGAGTTAGTTGCTGAAAGAACGGGAAGCTATAGAGTAGCTTTATTAAGTCAGACAGCAATTCGATTAAAACGCAGATTAACGCCAATTATCGCAGATTGAAAGTTTATCTTTTTGCGAGAATCAGCGTTAATCTGCGTTTTATTGTAATCTCTTATTTCTACCTGCTAACACCCCAAAAACGACCTGTTAAATATGACTTGTGTTCCGGTTAACTGATTAACTGGTCAACTTGTTAACTTATTAACTTGTCCGTACAAAAAAAAAGCCGTACTTTTGCCGCCGTATACAAAATCCTATAACTCATGAGTAATCAACGATACATGATGCGGGGCGTTAGCGCATCAAAAGAAGATGTGCACAATGCCATCAAAAACATTGACAAAGGTATCTTTCCTCAGGCATTCTGTAAAATTATTCCTGATATCCTGGGAGGAGACCCGGAGTATTGTAACATTATGCATGCCGACGGTGCCGGAACGAAATCTTCTCTGGCTTATATGTACTGGAAAGAGACAGGTGATCTCTCCGTATGGAAAGGCATTGCACAGGACGCACTGATTATGAATATCGACGACCTACTTTGTGTAGGAGCTGTTGATAATATTCTCGTATCATCTACCATCGGACGTAATAAACTTCTCATTCCCGGAGAAGTTATTTCTGCAATCATCAACGGTACAGATGAGTTACTTGCCGAGCTCCGTGAAATGGGGGTAGGTGTATATGCAACAGGTGGTGAAACCGCCGATGTGGGTGATCTTGTACGTACTATCATTGTAGACAGTACTGTCACCTGCCGCATGAAACGTTCCGATGTTATTGATAATGCCAATATCCGTCCGGGTGATGTAATTGTAGGCCTCGCCTCTTACGGACAGGCTACTTACGAAAAAGAATATAACGGGGGTATGGGTAGCAATGGATTGACCAGTGCCCGCCATGATGTGTTCTCCAAATACCTGGCAGAAAAATATCCTGAGAGTTATGATGCAGGTGTTCCCGAAGAGCTTGTTTATTCAGGTGGACTGAAGCTGACAGACGAAGTGGCAGGTTCTCCTGTTAATGCCGGAAAGTTAGTTCTTTCTCCCACCCGCACATATGCTCCGGTTGTGAAAAAGTTGTTGGATGCTTTACGTCCCGATATCCATGGTATGGTACATTGTTCGGGTGGTGCACAAACCAAAGTGCTGCACTTTGTTGATCAGGTACGTGTAATAAAAGACAATCTATTCCCTGTTCCTCCCCTGTTTAAGACTATCCAGGAACAAAGCGGAACAGACTGGGCAGAGATGTATAAAGTATTCAATATGGGTCATCGCCTTGAAGTATATATCTCTTCCGAACATGCCGCAGAGGTGATTGCCATCAGCGAATCGTTCGGTATCCCGGCACAGATTGTAGGACGTATTGAAGAGAGTGATAAAAAAGAACTGATAATAAAGAGTGAATTCGGAGAATTCAGATATTAAATAATGTGCCAATTAAGTAATGTGCCAATTAATAATGGTATTCAATGTATCCATCCGCAGTATATCGTTATAACGCAGCCAATTGGCATATTAGCACATTATTGAATTAGCACATTATTCCCTATTCTTATGATAGATAACAATAACATATTAGAGAAACTAGACGGCCTCGTAGCCCGTTTTGAGGAAGTATCTACCCTCATCACCGACCCGGCAGTGATTGCCGATCAGAAGCGTTATGTAAAACTAACCAAAGAATATAAAGAACTTGACGACCTGATGAAGGCCCGCAAGGAATATATACAGACCCTGGCCAATATCGACGAAGCCAAAGATATACTTTCTAATGAATCGGATGCTGAAATGCGTGAAATGGCTAAAGAAGAGCTGGATAAGAGTCAGGAGCGTCTGCCCGAATTGGAGGAGGAAATCAAACTATTGCTTGTACCTGCCGATCCGCAAGACAGTAAGAATGCCATTCTTGAGATTCGTGGCGGTACGGGTGGTGATGAAGCTGCAATTTTCGCAGGTGATCTTTTCCGTATGTATGCCAAGTTCTGTGAAACTAAGGGTTGGAAATTAGAAGTATCCAGTGCCAATGAAGGAGCTGCAGGTGGATATAAAGAAATTATTTGTAGCATTACGGGAGATAATGTATACGGAACTATGAAATACGAGTCCGGTGTACATCGGGTACAACGTGTACCTGCTACCGAAACACAAGGACGTGTACATACCTCTGCTGCTTCTGTAGCTGTACTTCCCGAAGCCGAAGAGTTTGATGTTGTTATCAACGAAGGAGAAATTAAATGGGACACTTTCCGTTCCGGTGGTGCCGGTGGTCAGAACGTAAATAAGGTTGAATCCGGTGTTCGCTTGCGTTATATCTGGAAAAATCCAAATACAGGCGTGGCCGAAGAGATACTTATTGAATGTACTGAAACCCGTGACCAACCCAAAAACAAAGAACGTGCCCTTGCCCGTCTGCGCACATTTATCTATGATAAAGAGCACCAAAAGTATGTTGACGACATTGCCTCCAAACGTAAGACAATGGTTTCTACAGGTGACCGTTCTGCCAAAATCCGTACTTACAACTATCCGCAAGGCCGCATTACCGATCACCGTATCAACTATACCATCTATAATCTGGCTGCTTTCATGGACGGAGATATCCAGGAGTGCATCGATAAATTGACGGTAGCAGAGAATACAGAACGACTTAAAGAAAGCGAACTTTAGCAAATAGTGAGTAGCGATTAGTGAGTAGTGATAAGTGGCTGCGCTATTACACTGCATAGCACTAATCACTACTCACTAATCATTAACCCTTAATCCCCATTTCAAAATGAACAAATTAGAATTATTTGAGAACATTAAACATAAGAAATCATTCCTCTGCGTTGGTCTCGACACAGATATCAAGAAAATACCTGAACATCTTCTCAAAGAAGAAGATCCTATCTTCGCTTTTAATAAAGCAATAATTGACGCAACTGCCGACCTGTGTATTGCTTACAAACCCAATTTAGCTTTCTATGAGAGCATGGGTGTAAAAGGTTGGATTGCCTTTGAGAAAACAGTAAAATACATCAAAGAAAATTATCCGGACCAATTCATCATTGCAGATGCAAAACGTGGTGATATCGGTAATACATCTGCTATGTATGCCCGTACATTTTTTGAAGAACTGAACATAGACTCTGTCACAGTAGCCCCATATATGGGTGAAGATAGCGTAACACCATTTCTCACTTACGAAGGCAAATGGGTAATCCTTCTCGCTCTTACCAGTAACAAGGGTTCACATGACTTTCAGCTGACAGAAGATCCCAATGGTGAGCGTCTCTTCGAAAAAGTGCTGCGTAAATCACAAGAATGGGCCAATGACGAACAAATGATGTATGTAGTAGGTGCTACTCAAGGACGTGCTTTTGAAGACATTCGCAAAATCGTTCCCAACCACTTCCTGCTTGTACCAGGCGTAGGAGCACAAGGCGGTTCACTCGAAGAAGTATGTAAATATGGTATGAACAGTAGCTGCGGGCTAATCGTAAATTCTTCTCGTGGTATTATCTATGTAGATAAAACAGAAAAATTTGCAGAAGCCGCAAGAAAAGCAGCACAGGAAGTACAAATGCAAATGGAAAAAGAGCTGAAAAGAGTGATCACTCCCTTATGACTTACGAAAGAAAGATAATAAACGATCCTGTATTTGGATTTATCAACATACCGAAGGGGCTTCTGTACGATATCGTACGGCATCCCCTTTTACAACGTTTAACCCGTATTAAACAGGTAGGTTTGTCGTCCGTGGTATATCCCGGAGCACAGCATACTCGCTTCCAACATTCATTAGGTGCTTTCCATCTGATGAGCGAAGCTATCATGCAGCTTGCTTCTAAAGGAAACTTTATCTTTGACAGTGAAGCGGAAGCTGTACAAGCAGCTATCCTGTTACACGATATCGGTCATGGTCCTTTCTCACATGTACTCGAAGACACCATCGTGAAGGATGTGTCTCACGAAGAGATTTCCCTCATGCTTATGGAACGCATGAACAAGGAAATGAACGGACAACTCAGCCTTGCCATCCAGATATTCAAAGACGAATATCCCAAACGTTTCCTTCACCAACTTGTCAGTGGACAACTCGATATGGACCGTCTGGACTATCTGCGTCGTGACAGTTTCTATACCGGCGTCACAGAAGGGAATATCGGTTCAGCCCGTATCATCAAGATGCTTGATGTGGCCGATGACCACCTCGTTGTTGAATCCAAAGGCATCTACTCGATCGAAAACTTTCTTACAGCCCGTCGTTTGATGTACTGGCAAGTATATCTGCATAAAACCTCAGTTGCCTATGAGCGGATGCTTATCAGTACCTTATTGCGTGCTAAGGAACTTGCCAGCCAGGGAGTAGAGTTATTCGCCTCACCAGCGTTTCATTTCTTTTTGTACAACAATATCAGTCCCGATACATTTCGTAATGATCCTGAATGTCTGGAGAATTTTATCCAGTTGGACGACAATGACATCTGGACCTCTCTTAAAGTATGGAGTAATCATCCGGATAAAGTGCTCTCCACACTTAGCCTTGGAATGATCAACCGCAATATTTTCAAAGTTGAAATTTCTCCTGACCCCATTAGCGAAGAACGAAAAAAAGAATTAACTTTGCAAATAAGCCAGCAACTAGACATCTCACTTTCCGAAGCGAACTATTTTGTTTCTACCCCCAGCATCGAAAAGAATATGTACGAACCGGCAGATGACAGTATTGATATCATTTATAAGGACGGCACTATCAAAAATATAGCCGAAGCATCGGATATGTTGAATATCTCATTGCTCTCCAAAAAGGTAAAGAAATACTATATCTGCTACCATCGTTTGCATAAGTAGGTATAAAATATTCATTAAAGAGTAAGGAAATATAAAAAAAAAGTCCGTTATTTGTGCTCTGATAGAGATATACGTGCAAATGTAGCCTCTATTTGATATATTAAAAACGGAAAAAAATCATATAATAATAGAGTAAAGACATGGAGTTCTCGGCTAAGCAAATTGCAGCATTTATCCAAGGTGAAATTATAGGAGATGAAAACGCAACCGTACATACGTTCGCTAAAATAGAAGAAGGAATACCCGGAGCGATTTCATTTCTGTCCAATCCGAAATATACATCTTATATATATGAGACACAATCCAGTATTGTACTGGTGAACAAAGATTTTGAACCGGAACATGATATAAAGACCACACTAATCAAAGTGGATAACGCCTATGAAAGTCTTGCTAAATTGCTCAATCTCTATGAAATGAGTAAACCAAAGAAGCATGGTATTGATTCACTGGCATTTGTTTCTCCAAGTGCCCATATCGGCGAAAATGTATATATCGGAGCATTTGCCTACATTGGCGAGAATGCCATTATCGGAGACAATACCTTAATCTATCCACATACTTATATAGGTGATGGTGTGAAAATAGGCACCAATTGTACCCTTTATTCGAATGTAAATGTATACCATGATTGCCATATCGGTAACGAATGTGTTCTGCATTCCGGTGCGGTTATTGGTGCAGATGGTTTCGGTTTCGCCCCCACCCCGCAAGGGTATGAAAAAATCCCTCAGATCGGAATTGTAATCCTTGAAGACAAAGTAGATATAGGTGCCAATACCTGTGTAGATCGCGCCACAATGGGAGCTACCGTAATACATAGCGGTGTTAAGCTGGACAATCTGATACAAGTAGCTCATAATGACGAAATAGGTTCTCACACTGTAATGGCAGCTCAAGTGGGCATTGCCGGATCCACAAAGATAGGAGAATGGTGTATGTTTGGCGGACAAGTAGGTATCGCAGGACACATCAAGATAGGTGACAAAGTGAACCTTGGCGCACAATCGGGTGTACCGGGAGATATCAAAGCCGGTAGCCTGCTGATAGGTACTCCTCCTGTAGAACCAAAGCAGTACTTCAAGTCATTCATCATACAAAAAAAATTGCCAGAACTGCAGAAAGAAGTAAATAGTCTGCGTAAAGAGCTTGACGAACTAAAACAACAACTATTAAATAAGTAACCAATGCTGAAACAAAAAACTCTGAAAGATAGCTTTTCACTGAGAGGAAAAGGTCTTCACACTGGTCTTGACCTGACTGTAACGTTTAATCCTGCCCCCGATAATCACGGGTATAAAATACAACGTATTGATTTAGAAGGACATCCCACCATCGACGCTGTAGCAGACAACGTAACAGAAACAACCCGCGGTACTGTATTGTCTAAGAATGGAGTAAAAGTAAGCACCGTTGAACATGGAATGGCAGCACTCTACGCCTTAGGCATCGACAACTGCCTCATTCAGGTAAATGGTCCGGAGTTCCCTATTCTGGACGGTAGTGCACAATATTACGTACAAGAAATTGAAAGAGTCGGAACAGAAGAACAAAGTGCTGTAAAAGACTTTTATATCATTAAATCAAAAATTGAATTCCGTGATGAAGAAACCGGCTCATCCATTATTGTATTGCCAGACGAAAACTTCAGTCTGAATGTACTGGTTTCTTATGATTCCACTATCATTCCTAATCAGTTTGCTACACTGGAAGACATGGCCAAGTTCAAAGACGAAGTAGCTGCCAGCCGTACTTTCGTATTTGTTCGCGAAATCGAACCGCTTCTCTCGGCCGGACTAATTAAAGGTGGTGACCTGGACAATGCTATCGTTATTTACGAACGTAAGATGTCACAGGAAAACTATGATAAACTGGCAGACGTAATGGGAGTTCCCCACATGGATGCCGAACAACTGGGATACATTAATCACAAACCATTGGTATGGGCTAATGAATGTGCCCGTCACAAACTCTTGGATGTTATTGGTGATCTTGCCCTCATCGGCAAACCTATTAAAGGCCGTATCATAGCTACCCGTCCGGGACATACCATCAACAATAAGTTCGCCCGCCAGATGCGCAAAGAAATTCGCTTGCACGAAATACAGGCTCCCATATACAATTGTGACGAAGAACCGATCATGGACGTAAATCGTATCCGCGAACTACTTCCTCATCGTTATCCGTTCCAGTTAGTAGATAAGGTTATCGAGATCGGCGCTAACTATATCGTAGGTATCAAGAACGTCACTTCCAACGAACCATTTTTTCAAGGCCACTTCCCCGAAGAACCTGTAATGCCGGGTGTTCTTCAGATAGAAGCAATGGCGCAAATTGGCGGTCTTCTTGTGCTCAACTCTGTAGACGAACCGAACCGTTACTCTACCTATTTCATGAAAATAGATGGCGTGAAATTCCGTCAGAAAGTAGTACCCGGTGATACCCTTATCTTCCGTGTAGAATTACTTGCTCCTATTCGTCGTGGTATCTCTACAATGAAGGGGTACGCATTTGTGGGTGAAAAAGTAGTATGCGAAGCGGAATTTATGGCTCAAATAGTAAAAAACAAATAATTACTGAATTGAAACCAGGAGTTGAAATACTATTTGTTTCAACTCTCAACTTTCAACTCTCAACTCTCAACTAATTATGATAAGTCCCTTAGCGTATATTCATCCCGAGGCTAAGATCGGGGAAAACGTAGAGATTGGTCCTTTTGTTTACATTGACAAAAATGTGGTCATTGGTAATAACAATACCGTTATGCCCAATGCCAACATTCTATACGGTTCTCGAATCGGTAACGGAAATACCATTTTTCCGGGTGCTGTGATTGGTGCTATCCCACAGGATCTCAAGTTTCGTGGTGAAGAAACCACAGCCGAAATTGGTGATAACAATATCATTCGTGAGAATGTAACAGTCAATCGCGGTACTGCAGCCAAAGGTAAAACAATAGTAGGTAATAATAACCTGCTAATGGAAGGAGTACATGTAGCACATGATGCTATTATTGGCAATGGCTGCATCATCGGCAACTCTACGAAAATGGCAGGAGAAATCATTATTGATGACAACGCAATTATCAGTGGTGCCGTGTTGATGCATCAATTTTGCCGTGTAGGCGGATATGTAATGATACAAGGAGGAAGCCGTTTCAGTAAAGATATCCCTCCTTACATTATTGCCGGACGTGAACCAATTACTTATAGTGGCATTAATATCATCGGCCTGCGCCGTCGTGGTTTTAGCAACGAAGTAATAGAAAACATTCACAATGCCTACCGCATCATTTACCAAAGCGGACTGAATATCACAGACGCATTGGCAAAAATAGAGACAGATGTTCCAATGAGCCCGGAAATTGAATACATCGTAGGCTTTATTCGTAATTCAGAACGTGGAATTATAAAATAAGTTATAAGGTTATGATATTATAAAATGATGGAGTTATAGAACCATTATATACATTATATTCACTATAATAATTATAGCACTATAACTTTATAACATCATAACCCGATAACATTAAAACTCTATAACTTTATAACATTATGATATACAGATTTACAATCATATCTGATGAAGTAGATAATTTTATCAGAGAAATACAGATTGATCCGGAAGCAACATTTTATGACTTCCATGAAGCAATACTAAAATCAACAGGTTACACCAATGACCAGATGACCTCATTCTTCCTTTGTGACGACGATTGGGAGAAAGAAAAAGAAATCACTTTGGAGGAGATGGACGACAATCCTGAGATGGATAGCTGGGTAATGAAAGATACTACTCTGAGCGAGCTAATTGAAGATGAGAAGCAAAAATTGCTGTATGTATTTGACTACATGACAGAACGTTGTTTCTTTATCGAACTATCAGAAATCATTACCGGTAAAGATATGCAAGGTGCCAAATGTACTAAAAAGTCCGGAGAAGCTCCTAAACAAATTATGGACTTTGAGGAAATGACTGCCAGTACTGGTTCACTCGATCTGGACGAAAACTTTTATGGCGATCAGGATTTTGATCTGGAAGACTTTGATGCCGATGGTTTTGACATGGGTGGCGGTGCAGCAGATGCAGGAACATTTGAAGAAGAAAAACTTTAATCAATTGACAATTGATAGTTGACAATTGACAGTTAGCAGCTGTACACTGCATAGTAACTGTCAATTGTCAACTATCAACTTTCAACTAAAATAATGACTGCTCTTATAGTCCTCATAGGCCCTACCGGCGTTGGAAAAACAGAACTTAGTCTCCGGTTGGCGGAACACTTCCACACGTGTATTGTTTCTGCTGACTCAAGACAACTCTATGCCGATTTAAAGATAGGTACAGCAGCTCCTACCTCAGATCAACTCAATCGTGTACCTCATTATCTGGTAGGCACTTTAAAACTGACTGATTATTACAGTGCCGCCCGTTATGAAGAAGAAGCATTAGCCACACTCGACAATCTATTCCGCCAATATGATACTGTCATCCTTACCGGAGGCTCTATGATGTACATAGACGCTATCTGTAAAGGTATTGACGACATCCCCACTGTAGATACAGAAACCCGCGAACTGATGTTACAGAGGTATGAAACAGAAGGGCTCGAAAAGCTCTGTGCTGAACTAAAACTATTAGACCCCGAATATTACAGGATAGTAGACCTAAAGAATCCTAAACGCGTGATTCATGCGCTCGAGATCTGTTACATGACAGGGAAAACCTATACATCTTTTCGTACGCAACAAAAAAAACAACGTCCTTTTCGCATTATCAAGATAGGACTAACCCGTGACCGTGCCGAACTTTACGACCGTATCAACCGCAGGGTAGATATCATGATAGAAGAAGGATTGCTTGAAGAAGCCCGAAGCGTATATCCCTACCGTACTCTCAACTCACTCAACACCGTGGGATACAAAGAAATGTTCAATTATCTAGATGGTACCTGGGAACTACCTTTTGCCATCGAAAAGATAAAACAAAATTCGCGTATCTACTCACGCAAACAAATGACATGGTTCAAGCGGGACGAAGAGATACAATGGTTTCACCCTGAACAGGAAACTGAAATACTGGATTATATCAACACAAAAATACAATAAGAAACAAGTATTCAAAAAGATTCTTAGATTCCTTTTTAACACAGACTTAAATACATTTATTATGAAGAGATTAATACTTCTTTGTCTCAGTATCCTCTTGCTTTTCACCGTTCATGCACAAAATAAAGAACAGCAACAGTATGATTCCATCATGACTATCATGAAAGACAAATCTATTCCTCTGTTAGAACGATATTACATGACCGGAGATATAGAGTACCTTTCGCGTGAGCATCAGATTGAAATAATGAAACAGCTAATTCCGGAAGCAAAAAATCTGGAAGATAAAGCTGTTGTAACGCGTTTATATTCCATTATCTCTCTCTTCAGAACCCAGTTGAGTCATATGGAAATCGCTAAAAATTATCTGGACAGTGCATTTATTTATGACGGAAAATTCGCCAACAATAATATCTCCGGCATGATGTATTTTGTTGCAGGTAATTATTATATGGCACAAACAGATTTTGTAGAAGCTCAAAAGAATTATTATAAGGCTGCTGAATATTTTAATAAGAATGAGCAAAAGCCAAGTATCCTGACAGATGTATATTATGATTTGTCTACAATCTACATCCTGTGGAGAGATGAAAAAGGATTAGCCGAATTGATGAAAGATATGGAGCACTCTCCTGTTGATTTCCCCTTTCAGCATATTTTAAAACTAACTGTACAATCACAGTATTATTATGCGCATTACATAAACACGGAAAACACAGCTTATTTAGATTCTGCTGCTATCTACAACAATCTGGCATTCGATATTTACAACACAACAGATAATCCGTACGATGTAGGATACCAAATTGCCGATAATTATCTCTCGCAAGCACTTATTTATTGTTTGCAAGGGAAAATAGCAGAAGCACAAAAATGTTTAGCCACAGGACAAAAGCTTATAAATCCAAAGTTATTAGATTCAGACGCCCGGATCCTTTTTATTTCGGGGACTATCTCTTTCTATCTAAAAGATTATCCAAAGGCAGAAAAGAACTTATTGGCAGGATTACAAAAATTAGAGACGCTGAGTGAAGAGAAGAAAATTAATTATGATGAATCCATCAGTTCTTCCTATCAAATATTAGCTCAAATATATGAGGAACAGAAACTTTATGATAAAGCACTGGCAGCAGAGCGTAAATCCATTGATTATGCCACTCGTTTAAACGATAAAAATAATCGCAAAGAAATAAACACACTGCGTGTGAAGTATAATTTGGATCAAGCTGAACGTAGTGTGAAACAGCTTTCAGTACTCAATGAACAAAGAAAACGTGTCAACCTGCTTGCAATAGGAATGATAATACTGGCATTAATCACTATTATCCTGTTAGTGATTCGTCATCGTTCACGTCAAAAGATGAATGCTCATTTATTGCAAATTGCAGAACTAAAACAACAGGAAGCAGATTTAATGATCGAACTCCAAAAATCCAAACTGGAAGAAAAAGAAAACGAGTTTCAAACCATTCTCAATGAATCCAAACAACGTCATGTACAATCTTATCTTGAAGGTCTGGAGGCAGAACGGGAACGACTGGCAACCGAACTTCACGATGATGTATGTAACAATCTTATGGCGCTTGAAATACAAATACGGGCACAGTATAAAGAGCAAGAGGGTGCAACACCAACGATAGTAGAGACGCTGACAGAAATTCGCAATCGGGTCCGTACAGTTTCACATGAACTGATGCCTCCCACATTCCAATATGCAACACTGGACGAAATGCTGGAAGATTTCATAACTCACCTCAATCTGCCTGAAAAAACAAAAGCTGAGTACCGATCAACTCCGGGCACGGATTGGAACAATATCCCTTCAGAGATTGGTTTTGAATTCTACAGAATAACCCAGGAAGCTATTAACAATGCAATAAAATACGCTTCGGCCCACAAAATATCAGTAGAACTGAAACTTGAAGATCATCAACTCTCTATTACAATAGAAGATGACGGTAAAGGATTCGATACTGAAAAGAAAACAAAAGGAATCGGGTTGCATACCATAGCACAGCGTATCCAATCTATCAAGGGTACGTTTGAATTGACATCTCACACAGGCGTCGGTACGAAGATAGTAGCAAAAATCTCGCTTGCATAGATACAATACAGTTTTTCTCCATCTCAAATTTATCAGTCTGTGACTTAAATTCATAAGTCACAGACTGATAAATGAAAAAAAATCAGTAGCTTTGCTATCTCAATACGTTTAATCAAAAACCTGCAAATATGAAAAAAGGTCTGAAAATTACAGCAATAACATTAGGAGTACTCCTGCTGCTGATGCTTATTCTTCCTTTTGCTTTCCGCGGTAAGATAGAAAGCATAGTAAAAACAGAAGGAAATAAAATGCTTAATGCACAGTTTGATTTCCGTAGTCTGGATATTAGTCTGTTTCGTAATTTCCCCAAGGCATCAGTTACTCTTA
Organism: Bacteroides sp. 41_26; assembly: GCF_949740115.1. NCBI lineage: Bacteria > Pseudomonadati > Bacteroidota > Bacteroidia > Bacteroidales > Bacteroidaceae > Bacteroides > Bacteroides sp. 41_26. The sequence goes on along the minus strand of NZ_CATJGZ010000093.1, from coordinate 8,390 downwards.
ATGATTTCTGGTTGCGCGGTGTTGGTGAATTTGAAAAAGACACTCTCGTACAAGCGGGTGAAGTAACAGCCGCTATCAACCTTTTCTCTCTTTTCGGAGATAGCGGTTATGACATTTCTAAAGTACAGATAACAGACACCCGGCTACACGCCATTGTACTTGCAGATGGCCGGCCCAATTGGGACGTAATGAAGCCCGATAGTACAGTTACCGATACCGCAGAAGAGCCAAGCAGTTCTCCGTTTAAGATACAACTTCAACAGTTTGTCATCAAAAATATGAATCTCATATACGATGACCGTCAGGCAAATATGTATGCAGATATCCATAATCTGAATGCACTTTGCTCCGGAGACCTGGGAAGCGATCGTACAACCTTACAATTGGAAGCAGAAACGGAAGCGCTTACCTATAAGATGAACGGCATCCCCTTCCTTTCTAATGCCAATATTTATGCGAAAATGGATGTAGATGCCGATCTTGCCAACAATAAATATACATTGAAAGAGAATGAATTCCGGTTGAATGCCATCAAAGCAGGTATCGATGGTTGGGTAGCCCTGAAAGATCCTGCCATAGATATGGACCTCAAACTGAACACCAACGAAGTAGGGTTCAAAGAAATTCTATCTCTGATCCCTGCTATTTATGCCAAAGATTTTGAAGGCTTAAAGACAGAGGGTATTGCCACACTTTCTGCCGACATAAAAGGTACGATGGTAGGTGACAGCATTGTACCCCAGTTCAAGGTAGCAATGACAGTGAAAGACGCCATGTTCCGTTATCCTTCTCTCCCGGCAGGTGTAGATCAGATTAACATCAATGCAGAAATTAAAAATCCGGGAGGAGCTATTGACCTCACCACAGTGAGTATTCGCCCGTTTAGTTTCCGACTTGCCGGAAACTCATTCAGTGTGACAGCCGAGATAAAAACACCGATCAGTGATCCGGACTTTCATGCTGAAGCAAAAGGAGTACTCAATCTGGGCATGATCAAACAGGTATACCCATTGGAGGATATGGAACTAAACGGTACTATCAATGCAGACATGCAGCTCGCCGGAAAAATGTCGTACATCGAAAAAGAACAGTATGAACGTGTACAGGCTTCCGGAACAATCGGACTCACCTCAATGAAACTGAAAATGAAGGATATGCCGGATATAGATATCCACAAGTCACTCTTTACTTTCACTCCCAAGTACCTGCAACTAAGCGAAACAACTGTCAATATCGGTAAGAACGATCTGACTGCTGATAGCCGTTTTGAAAACTATCTGGGTTACGCACTGAAAGGAACAACATTGAAAGGGACGCTCAATATCCGCTCCAATCATCTTAACCTGAATGATTTCATGACAGCCACAGCAGATACCGTTACACAGGTGACAACTGCTCCGGCAGATAGTATAAGTGGTATCATTGAAGTGCCCCGTAATATTGATTTCCAAATGGATGCCAATCTGAAAGAGGTACTGTTTGATAAGATGGCTTTCACTAATATGAACGGAAAGTTGGTCGTTAAAGACGGGAAAGTGGATATGAAGAATCTTTCTATGAACACGATGGGTGGCAATGTGGTTATGAACGGCTATTACTCTACGGCTGATGTTAAAAAGCCGGAGATGAATGCAGGATTCAAACTCAATGGATTGAGCTTTGCCCAGACATACAAAGAGCTTGATATGGTGCAACAACTCGCACCTATCTTCGAAAATCTAAAAGGAAACTTCTCCGGTAGTATGAAGGTACAAACCATCCTGGATGCCGCTATGAGTCCTGTACTCGAAACAATGCAGGGTAACGGAAGCCTTTCTACCAAAGACCTCAGTCTGAGCGGAGTAAAGGTGATTGACCAAATAGCCGAAGCCGTGAATAAACCGGATTTGAAGGAGATGAAGGTTAAAGATATGACGTTGGATTTCACCATCAAAGACGGACGAGTGGCAACACAGCCATTTGACATCAAACTGGGCGACTATGTAATGAACCTCTCCGGAAGTACAGGATTGGATCAGACAATAGACTATTCTGGTAAAATCAAACTGCCCGCTTCTGCAGGTGACCTTGCCAAGTTAACAACACTCGACCTGAAAATCGGAGGATCGTTTACTTCACCCAAAGTGTCTATTGACACTAAGAGTATGGCAAACCAGGCGGTAGAAGCCGTAGCTGATAAAGCAATCAGTGAGTTAGGAAAGAAATTGGGTCTGGACTCTGCCGCCACAAATAATAAAGAGGACCTGAAAGAGGCAGTAAAAGAAAAAGCTGCTGAAAAAGCACTGGACTTTTTAAAGAAAAAACTAAAATAGTGGTTAGTGATAAGTGATTAGTGATTAGTGCCATGCGGTGTAGTGACATAACTCACTAATCACCATTGATTCTTCCACTATTCACTTATCACTAATCACTTATCACTAATCACTAACCACTACTTATCATGCTTCTGAAACTTTACGAAAAGAATAATAATCCACAGGACCTGCAACAGGTGGTGGATATTTTGAATGATGGCGGCCTCATCATCTATCCTACCGATACGATGTATGCTATTGGTTGTCATGGATTGAAAGAGCGTGCCATTGAACGTATTTGCCGTATCAAAGAGATTGATCCACGTAAGAATAATCTTTCTATTATCTGTTATGATCTGAGTAGCATCAGTGAATACGCGAAAGTTGATAATAATACGTTCAAACTGATGAAACGTAATTTGCCCGGACCATTCACCTTTATTCTGAACGGAACAAACCGGCTTCCCAAGATCTTTCGAAACAGGAAAGAAGTAGGTATTCGTATGCCGGATAACAATATCATTCGTGAGATAGCCCGCTTGCTTGATGCACCGATTATGACAACGACTCTACCGCACGAAGCACATGAAGACCTGGAATATGCAACAGATCCGGAACTGATAGATGAAAAGTTCGGAGAGATAGTAGACCTCGTGATTGACGGAGGAATAGGAGGAATAGAACCGTCAACAGTAGTTAGTTGTACAGAAGGAAGTCCAGAAATAATCCGGCAGGCCAAAGGAATACTGGAAGAGAATTAAAGCTGGAATACTAAAAATTAAAGCTGCGCAGTGGATAAATAATTCCTACTGCGCAGCTTTTAATTTTTAACTTCTAAATCTTATTTAATCAAAGATTTTGCATCCAGATGATCGGCTTCGATATCTTTAAAGTAGCGATATGTTCCTACTTTCAGTTCTTCTGTAGCAGCATCGTCACAAACGATGATACCTTTCTCATGCATCTGTAATGCACTGATTGTCCACATCTGAGTGATAGCTCCCTCTACTGCGTGATACAACGCACGAGCTTTGTTATGACCATTCACGATAATCATTACTTCTTTTGCAGACAATACAGTCCCTACACCTACCGTCAAAGCAGTCTTAGGCACTTTATTGATATCGTTGTCAAAGAAGCGTGAATTAGCAATGATTGTATCTGTAGTCAACGTTTTCTGACGGGTACGTGAAGTCAGTGATGATCCCGGCTCATTGAATGCAATATGTCCATCCGGTCCGATACCACCCATAAAAAGATCTATACCACCATATGACTTTATTTTCTCTTCATAACGGGCACATTCAGCATCCAGGTCAGCAGCGTTTCCATTAAGGATATTCGTGTTTTCCGGTTTGATATCAATATGACTGAAGAAATTATTCCACATGAAAGAGTAGTAACTTTCCGGATGTTCTTTCGGCAATCCTACATATTCGTCCATATTGAAAGTGACTACATTCTCAAAAGAAACAATACCTTTCTTATTCAAATCAATAAGTCCTTTGTACATACCCAGAGGAGAAGAACCTGTAGGACATCCCAATACGAATGGTTTCTCTGCTGTAGGATTGGCTGCCTTAATTTTAGCGGCAACATAATGTGCTGCCCATGAAGAAACGGACTGATAGTCCGGCTGAATAATTAATCTCATAAGTTTATATTTTTAATCGGTTAGTAATAATGTTATAGGGTTATGGAGTTACAGGATTGCAGGGTGGTAAATAGACAGAAGGGTTAAATTGCTAATTTATAACTCTACAACTCCATAACCTTATAGCCTTACAACTTTATAACTCTATAATTCCTCCCTTAGTTCTTCTTTAAACGTTCCGCCATTGCCCGTGCCAGATTTTCACACTGCGCGTAGGTAATGTCTCTCATTGCCTGTTTCATCTCTACCGGATCTCCCACTACTTCAAACTTGCTCTTTTCAGCAAATTCAGCCATACGCTTCACGGCAGCACCTGCCCAGGTAAAAGAACCAAACAGACCAAGATAACGCCCTTTCAGCTCGCGTATCAATATCTTCGAAAGTAAAGACTCTATTTCCGGGAATATCTGGTTACTATACGTCGGTGAACCAATGATTAATCCTTTATATTTAAAGATATCTGCCAGAATATAAGACGCATTGGTCTTGCTTACGTTATGCATCACGATATTTTTAATACCTTGTGCCGATAGTTCCGCAGCAATAGCTTCGGCCATTTGCTCGGTATTGCCGTACATACTTCCATAAGCAATGACCACACCCTCATCGGCATCATAACGACTCAGCTTATCATAAACACCTATTACCTTCGGAATGTTATCAGTCCACACCGGACCATGAGTAGAGCAAATTACAGAGATAGGCAGTCCGCCCAGTTTTTGCAAAGCCTTTTGTACGGGGTTACCATATTTTCCCACTATATTAGAATAGTAACGCACCATTTCATCCCAATAATGATCCGTATTAATACGGGTATCAAGGAAGCCACCGTCCAAGGTACCAAAGCAACCAAATCCATCTCCGGAGAAAAGAATACCATCTGTTTCGTCAAAAGTCATCATTGTCTCCGGCCAATGCACCATTGGAGTGAGATAAAAACGAAGTTTGTGTTTTCCAAGCGCAAGGAAGTCACCATCTTTCACCAGATATTGTTCACCTGTTACCCCATAGAAGCCCTCAATCATGCCGAAGGTTTGCTTATTGCCTACAATTACGATATCAGGATAATGTTGTTTGATCAGCCGGATGGAGCCCGAATGGTCCGGTTCCATATGATTTATAATTAAGTAGTTAATAGGACGGTCACCAATTACTTGCTTTATTTTATGAAGAAAAACCTCAAAATAGCAGATATCTACTGTATCGACCAAAGCTACCATTTCATCATCAATCAGATAAGAGTTATATGAAACTCCGTATGGCAGCGGCCACATCCCCTCAAAGAGATGTTTGTTACGGTCGTTTACTCCTACATAGTGGACGTTTCCTTTAATTCTTGTTTTCTGTTCCATCTTAAAATTAATGTTTAATGATTAACGATTAATGATTAATGTTTAATGATCAATGTTTAATGATCAATGGGCTGTACTATTATGTACATGGCATTGATCATCAAACATTAATCATTATTTATCGATCATTATTCATTCTGTCCTGCAAAGATACTTTTTTTTTCGTAACTCCGTATCTCTTGCCTTGATATGCCCCCCTTTCTTTCATTCTTTTTTGAACTCGGGCTGTAAATTCATAATTTTTTAATCCCCAGTCGGGAGCTATTAGTAATTCACGGGGAGATTGTGAGACGAAGCGCTCTATGACAAGATCGGGACGCAGATGTTCTACATAATCTATTACAAGATCTATATATTCGTTCACATCATTAAAAAGGTGGAAATCAGAAGGGTTTTGTTCATATTCGTGAGCCATACGCGTACCACGGATCAACTGTAGCTGATGCATTTTCAAAGTGGTAAGCGGTAATTCCGAAAGCACGCCGGCTTGCGCCACAATAGCATCATGAGACTCTCCCGGGAGTCCTAAAATCACATGCCCGCCAGTAAGAATACCACAACTGGCTGTACGTTGCACCGCCTCCACAGTAGTGGCATAAGTATGCCCCCGGTTGATGCGCTTCAGCGTTTCATCATAAGTAGTTTCAATGCCGTACTCCACAAGAAGAAAAGTCTGGCGGTTGAGTGTTTCAAGATAACGAAGAAGATCCTCCGGCATACAATCCGGACGAGTGCCGATGACAAGTCCTACCACCCCGTCAACACTCAGTGCCTCTTCATATTTCCGCTTTAAACTTTCGAGTCCGGCATAAGTGTTGGTGTATGCTTGGAAATAGGCAAGGTATTTCATCGAAGGATATTTATGGGCAAAGAACTGTTTCCCCTCTTCTAACTGTACGGAAACCGTTTTTTCGGTCCGGCAGTATTCCGGATTAAACGTTTGATTGTTGCAATACGTGCAACCTCCCTGCCCCTTGGTTCCATCCCGATTGGGGCAGGTAAAACCGGCATTCAGGGATATTTTCTGTACTTTATAAGGGAAATAACGCCTCAGAAACTGCGGAAATTCGTTGTATAAAGGTTGCTCAGTCATATGCTTCGTTGCTTAGAGAGAACAAACATAAGAAAATCCAGGGAATACTACAAGTCTAATCGTGTTTTCAGCAGCTTATAACCGGAAAGGCTCACCCGGAGTTTATCTCCGTTCTTTAGCAGCAATCTGTAAGTCTCTTTCCCGAAAAGTTCTACACGTAGTATTTGCGTCACGTTTACGATGGTAGATCGATGTACCCGTACGAATTGGGTTGCAGGCAGATGTTTTTCAAGATACTTCATTGTCAGCTCCTTTACGAACTGCCCTTCAGGAGTAAATAATGTGACATAATCTCCACACGCCTGAACATAAATTAAGTCATTCGTTGCAACCAGATGAATACGCGCTCCATCCTTTACTGTGATGCGATCCAGATACTCTTCCACTGATTGAGAAGAAGTGTCCGCAGCTTCTTCTTCATTTTGCCGGTCTTCAACTTCCGCTATTTCCTCGGCAGGAAGACGAAGTGCCTGCAAGGAGTAATATTTGTACCACATCATTACATTCGTCCAGCACAATGCACCAACCAGTGCCCGGAACGGCAGAGTATCGGCAAAAGGCAAATAAGAACTTCCGGCCATCGTCTCGATCCATCCCTGCAAAGCAAATCCGCCAGCCAGCCAAAAGAGTATCGCCAATACGGATACTATTATTTCTGTTTGCACCAATGATACAAAACCGATAACAAACCATGATAAATAAGCCAAGCCACAAAACAGTCCTACTGAAACCGCTCCGTCCACAAGTGCAGACAATAAGCCAACACCGGCATAAGCTGTCAACAGCCATGCCTGTACCCCTATTGCAACTAATACCATCAATAAAACAGGTATCCATCGTCGGGAAGATTCCATTATAGGATGTGCTTGCATCTTCGTTTATCAGCCTTTAATTTCTACTCCTCCGAAAGAGACATTTCCCATTACTACAAGGCGGCGGCTTTGGTCTATATTTACTCCCGGAATACGTTTATCTTCGCAACCTCCCAGAAAAGCATTGGCTTGTAAATCAACCCGCCAGTCGAGAGGCACATAAATTTCTATCCCACCAAAATTACATTCTACTTCAATGTAGGTTTCCCCTTCGGATATATTCGTACGCCGCAAGTCGAGCACAGTCCCACCAAAAGTGTTACGGATCGTTGCCCCCTTGAATACCTCATCAAGCACTACCTGCTTTACGCCTCCGAATACATTGTCCGAGCGCACAAAACCATCGGCCGAACTGGTCTGCTTATTACCAAAAGTCTGTTCACCCCGCGTTTTCCACTCTTTATGACGATTGGGACGATAAAAGAAGAAGATGCCCAAACATACCAATACAACAGGCCAAAGCACTGCACTCGCATTGACGGGCATCCAGGGCAACCACCCCAGACGGGGCATAATGAAACAAAGACCAACCACAAACAAGATCAATCCGGTGAACATCTGACGGCGAAGAATCGAATAGGCACCCAACACAATCAAAAGCATCGGCCAGGATACAACGATACGAAATAAATCATTGGGAATAAATCCCAGATTACGACCCAACAGCATAATTCCGGAGACTATAAAAATGCTGGCCACCAATTGCCTGCCCGTCAATCCCGAAGGAGATGTAGATTTCTTTTCCATAATTCTATTTTCTATTTTAATTCGATGATACGTTTCGAGCTTTACTATTTGATGTTGCAAAGATAAACTGTTCAGGGACTTTCGGGAACACTTTACCGTTTATTTCCGTCCCAAAATCGATGAATACAGGAGTATATCCGGCGAAACTGGGAAATAAAGAAAGAAATCTGCTCCTCGTTCAGCCAATCTGTTAGGGGAGAATGACAAGATTCACTCGTTCCGGCATACATTCAGCGACGTTCGTTGGTTAGGTCACCGGTGAAGATTCCCTCTCTCACCGCAGGGCCGACGCATTAAAATGCGCTGTCCTGTAAAAGTGTTGACAGGTATTTTTCATCCCATCCTGCTTTCAGCCTTTTGAGATTCATGCTTCCTTTT
>NZ_CATJGZ010000092.1:0-7801 GCF_949740115.1 Bacteroides sp. 41_26 | reverse complement strand
TACATATATAATGAAATGGCGGTTGCCCTCTTTTCCAATTCTTAAGCCTTCGGGATTACGAATCATGTTTTAGCGAACGGAAAATGGCAGCCGTTTTTTATTTTCTGCCTGAGACGCTAAAACATGATTCGTATGAAAAAAGAAACCACCAGCACACACTATGTGCCCGCCCATCGTGCAACCGATGGCAAATTCAATGCATTCATTAACTACTTCCTTCCAGAAGAGTGTAGAGTTCGTAATCGTTCAGATTTTTATTATGTTACGGCTGTGGCTTTGATTAGTGCGGCTTTCATCTATCCGCCGTTAATCATTGGTGCTGCGGTTTGTGTTGTTGTAGCTAAGAGAGGAGGGCGAAAATGATGTACGTAGTGACTGATATTCATTCTCATGCCAATTGTGTGGGCATGAGTGCCAAAGGCAAAAAGATGTGTCGTTATGTAGAGCAGTTTAAAATAGGTATGCTTATCAAAGACAGACGTTCTTTAAATACTATATTCCGTGATGCTATCGCCAAAGTTGCTGAATTGAATAAACGGTATCCAGATGATAAGGAGCTTGCCATCTCCTTCTTTAAAGAGACAGATATAGAAGAAGGCTTGGGAGGATGCTTTTATGTTAATGTAGAGCATGATAAATGTCGACAGGTATGTAGTTTTGCCTATTTGCAGATACGGGGTGTTTATAAAAGAAAAGGAGAAGGTAAAGATCATGGGTAAACCGAAGATAATGCTAAATGATAAGCTTCAGGAGACGATCGCTTTCAATCAAGAGGATGATTGCGAGATAGCAAAGGCGCAGATTCGTTTTATAGATGGCTTGATGAGTACCATTATTCATGGCCATCCTATATTTGGAGGTACTGAACATGAGCGAATGGAGATGTTGCAGAAGCTCCTTATGATTAAACAAGATTATGAGTCCTTTATAGTAGAATAATTATGAAAAAAGATATAGATAACGAGCAGGAGAAAACAGCTCAAGATGCGTTCAGAACTTTTGTCCTGGGCAAATACGATTCGTTCGGTCCAAGTTCGGCAATGGTATTTCGTACTTCCAGAGAATTGATTTACGATTGCCGTGAGATGTGTGAACCGTCACTTCCGGATGTGGCAAAAGTGATGTCTGGTTTGGGGTTTAAATCGGATCAGTTTTGTGGGCAATATACCTGGGTACTTTACGAAAAAGAAGAACTGAGGTATTAAAAATATAAATTAGACAAACATTTTTTTTACATTTTGGGGGTGTCCGGCTGTGAAGTTGGGCATCCCTTTTTTGTGTCCTATTCTCTTTGTAGGGTAGCAGCTACATTTGCCTTCATAAAAGGTAAATACGATGAATTATATTGAGCGTTTTTTAGCAACTTATGGTTTTGATGGCGTAAAAGGTTTCCTTTTAAGCCTGTTCCCTTCTTTTAAATACGGGACACAGGTACCGGCATTTTCTCTGAGTGTACTGGTGGCGATTATAAGTGAGTTTCTCGGTATTTCTCCGCTTCTTGTGTTGGTGATGTTTTTGGCGGTAATCGTAGAGACGACAACCGGACGGCGGGCATCTAAAAAACGGGGAGAACCTTTTGAGAGTTTTAAGTTCTCCAGATGCGTGATCAAGGTTTTTGTGTGGTGTTTCCTTTTCTTCATGTTCCACAGTTTCTCAAAAGACATGCAGATGCACGACGGGTGGGTGTTCATGTTAGGCGTTATTTTCTTTGATGTCGTACATGTAGCCACAATGGTCTATTTCTGTATCGAGTATGGAACGTCCATTTTAGAGAATTTGGCGGTTATCGATGGCAAACCAAAAGAGACCTTGATAGTTGCCATGTCGGATGTGTGGATCTCACTGGTCGGTAAATTAAAAACGTTGAAGCGATGAAGAGCGGTGTCGGTATATGCTTGTTTGTATTGGTGGCAGCCATCCTGTTCGGTACGGGATTTTATGTCGGCAGTGGCTCGGTCCGTACGGTCACGGATACAATTCGTTTAAGTGACACGATCCGGTTGAGTGTTCCTACGGTCATCAAGGAGATAGAGGTTCCTGTTCCTGCCGATGTGGATACGGCTGCTATTTTGCAACAGCATTTTACAAAAAGGGTCTATAATGATACGATTATACAGACCAGATATGTAAAGGTATATCTGACAGATACGGTTTACAGGAATGGTTTGTTTGGCCGTACTGCTTCATATACATTTCGTTTTCCGGAGTATAAACACTCCTTTTCTGCCGGTGTCATGGGCGGATATCGCAGTTTAAGGTTAGTGGCTGCGTATCGTCACAAACGTTTCGAGTTCATGGGCGATTATGATCTGATTGATAAATCCTGTAATGTGGGGGCTAAATATTATTTGTTCAGATGGTGATAAGCGGTATTGTTGAAGGAGGGGTGTTTTGCCGGGACATGGGAGATGTCGGTATATCCGGTGTATCGGGCAATATTACCGTTAAATATCAGATTAGCGGTCTGGACATAGCTTCTGCGTCATTTGATGAAGTCTACTATCCCGATAAGGATGGTAATGTCAGAATTCACGGTCTTGGTGATGTGGCACTGGCTTATTTCCGTGATCTGGATATAAACCTGCTGCACACGACAGATGATTATATCAGCATACGGTATTATGTAATGATCTCCGGCAGTATTTATAATGCAGCCGGTGAACAGGCGGGGTCATTCACGCAGACTTTTTATTATTCCAACTGCCGGACGGGTATGTCCGTATATGATAAAAGATTTTTGAGCCGCTTTTCCAAACGGATGGTACGCGTTGATCAGGTTGTTCCTGTCGCATATCATAAGATGGGGCAGACATTGGTCTTAGGTATTGCCTATAAATCACAAGATAAGGCCCGTTTCCATAAAGTGAATTTCTTCTCTAATACGGCACCTGGCACTTTTGATATTCGTTATTTTAGTGTTCCTGCCATTGTGGAGCGGCTGAATAAAGAGTTGGGTGTTTCATATACGGCTGATGATATCATATTTTACGAAGCTTCTTTGTACTCTCAAGAGGTGTTGATTGATAAGATCCATTTTGATATCGATCGCAGGCATTATCCTCAAATAACGCACTTTGTCTTTTATAACTGTTTCGGATTTCCGGAGAGCCTGTATTTCACCGGCCGGGATGAGCGGAGTTCGGAGCTGACGGCATCTTTCGGTTCTGTTAAAGGTGAATATTTGAAGTTACATACGGATTTGATCACCTCATATACTGCCAATACCGGCTATATAAATGATACCATCCGGGATTGTGTGGAGGATATGGTACATAGTAGTAAGGTGTACCTTTATGAAAATGATGTACTGGGCGATCTTATTACGATTACGGAGGTAGATTTTACAGAATCGAAACCCCGTACTGAACCGCTTAATATAAAATTGACATACCGTGTCGCTAATGAATGCCAGCGAATATTTACCCGTGACAGCTTGAGAGAGAGAATCTTTGATAAAACGTTCGATTCAACATTTGATTAACATGAAAACAATAAAAAGAAATTTAATGCTTTCCGAACTGGATGTCCGCACGAATCCGGATGGAACGAAGCGCATCTTCTCCATTAAGTTCGTAACGGCTAAAGGTAAACTGATTTTTGTACCGCAAGCCTATGCCTGCGGGGCGGGCAAAATGAATAATAAACAGTATCGGTTACGGGGTATTCAACCCTGTGACTGTTCCGGCAATCCGGAATCACACGTTTACCCGGTACGCATTGATAATATTATATCGTACAATTCAAAAAGGGTGGTGTTCATAGATGATCAGGAGGGGCGATAATGGATATACTATTTAATAAAGAAGGCACTCCCTTAATGCTGACCAGCACCTCGGTTTTCGGTGAATCGGTCGGTCGGCCGTCCGACTACGAGGTTAAGAAGCGCGATATATTGTCTCCTTACGACATCAGTCTGACAGAGACGACGGTTTATAAGGATTATCGTGTCATGAACTGGGGTAAAGGAAATGACTTTCCTCTAAAAGCCGGCAAGCAGATCAGTACGACTTCGGTTCTGAATACCGGTCTCAAGTTCTTGCGTTCGTTGACCGTCGGACAGGGTATTTATCCCTGCAAAGTGACCGGTTGGGACGAAAAAGGCAATGAGCAACTTCAGCCGGTTACTGATCTGAAGATAAGCCGGTTCGTTAATTCCCGGTTGGTCAGGCGTTATCTTGAGAAGGTGAGCCGTGACTATTTCAAGTATGGTAACGGGGCGGTACAGATGCTACCGAACATGTCCGGTACCGAAATAGTCGGTTTGAATCCGCTAAATGCCTTGTTCTATCGTTATACATTACCTGATTCGTGGGGAGCGTGCAAGTGTGTCGTTTCCGGTAACTGGCCATCGACGCCGGGTACTTCCGATGTAGACAATGTTCAGGTTTTGGACTGTCTTATGGATTACGATCCAGATCTGCATTTGGAGTGGCTGAAGATTGCCGGCAAGATGAATAAGCCGTTTGTCTTTCCCGTTCGCGATTCATGGTCTAATAACGACTACTACGGAGAACCGATCTGGTTGCCGTCCTACATACTCGGATGGGTGGATATCGCTCACATGGTACCGATGTTCCTGAAGAAAGCCTATAAGAACCAGATCACGTGGAAATGGCATGTGCAGATACCGTACAGCTATTGGGAGAAGAAGTTTCCGCCGAATGACTACAAAGATCCGGAAGCGCGTAAAAAGGCCATCAATCAGTACATGGATAAGATTGAAGATAACCTTTGCGGGCTTGAGAATGCTGAGAAACCCTTATTTACCAATTACGCCATTAACGAAGCTAACGGCAAAATTGAAGAAGAGTGGAAGATTACCGCTCTTGACAATAAGTACAAAGGGGGTGAGAACCTGGTTACTTCGGCTGCCGCTAACTCCGAAATTCTTTTCTCGTTGATGGTCAATCCCAACGTTTTCGGTGCCGGTATGCCGGGCGGATCATACGCCGGCAACCAGGGCGGTTCGAATATCCGCGAAGCTTTCTTGGTGAATATCGCAAATGCATGGATTGACCGGCAGAATTTACTTGATCCCATTCTGCTGATGCTCCGGAGCAATGGGGTTAAAGACATTGAATTGAGATTCCGTAATACAATATTAACTACACTGGACACAGGTGCCGGTACTCAAAAAACATTGAGTTGATATGATATTTTCTGAGAAAAAATGGGAGGATTCGGATGAACTGAAAAAGTTCATACCGGTGTCGGCTGCTCTTTCATTCGAAAAGGTTGAATCATCTTTAGAAGATGCTTTCCGGCTGTTTATTATTCCCCTTTTCGGTGAAGAACTGTCGGAGAAGTTTCAAAACATTTATGATGATCCTGATGCCGGTCCGTCTGATCTCCTGTTGTTAGAGGAATGCCAGCGTGCGATTGCCAATCTTGCATTCTGGTACAATTATACGGAGTTGAACATACGTATTACTGATCAGGGCTTCCAGCGTCAAGAAGCGGAGAATTTTAAATCTGCTTACAAATATCAAGAAGACCAGTTGCGTGCTGCCTTTAAAAACAAAGGTTTCAATGCGATCGACCGCATGATTGATTTTCTTGATAAGCATAAAGCTGATTTTCCGGAGTATGAGAAATCCCCTGCCTATGCGTTTCGTACAAAGGCTATTGTCCGTAAAACGTCTGAGGTCGATGAGATTTACTTTATCAACAACTCCCATTTGATCTTTTTGCGGTTGAAGCCCTTCTTCAAGATTGTAGAAGAAACGGTATTACAACCGGTGTTGGGCGTGGATCTTTATCGCCTTTTGCTTCAAGCGATCGATGCGGGAGATAAGGATTTGGGGAGTACTACCGTCGAGGAACTGCGCATTAGGTGTGCGCAATTTGTCATACTCAAGGCGGTTGCGATGCTGATCCGGTCAACCGGCTCATTGACTGACAGGGGATTATACTTTAAACAGTTGGTTCCGGATAAAAACGGCAATGAATATGAGAATCCGGTTGATTTTGAGCAGGCGTTGACGATGGCTGCCAACGTGGAGTTGACGGCTAAATCCTATCATGATCTGCTGTTGACTTTTGTAGAAGAAAAACTTCCAGAGTTTTTCAAAGGCCGCCAGTCGCGGGTATTCGATCGCGATAATGATCATAAAAAAAGCGTGTGGTTATGAGAGAGGTTGAATTCAGATACAAGCGATGGTATGGGACCCGAAGCGTGAAGTTGTCAATCCCGTCTACCTATGCAGAGATGTCACCGGTGCAATTTCTTGCATCCATTCGGTTGTCTAAAGGGTGGATTGACGAAATAGCATTTTTCATACAGTTTTTCGGTATTAAAAAGAAATTGCTTCTCAGGCTCGATTCGTATCACCTGTATAGACTGGCTGAACTCATGGACTTTTTAAAAGACACCCGTTCCCCTTATCAGGAGTTTTATCTTCAATCGTTACCGGGTAGACTATTTGCTCCATCAGCGAAGCTTCGCGGGGTTTCCTTTCAGCAGTTCATGACGGCAGACACCTTTTTTTCATGGTATGCAAGTACGGAGAATGTCGATTATTTGAACCGCTTTGTAGCTTCACTGTACCTTAAAAACAATGAATCCTACTTTCCGGACAAAGGAGAAAAAGGTATTGATCTTGAAGAGAGGGCAGAGACGGTTGCCCGGTTACCGTTTGATCTCAAATATTCGATTTTGATAAATTGGGCATTGATCAAATCGTGGTTGGGGCATTCGTTCATACACCTGTTTCCGCAGGCAGAACCGGCAGAAAACAGCAGGGGTGACAAGGTTAAGGCTAAACCGGCGAACTGGCTTGCCATCTTTGATCAGTTTGTCGGTGATAACATTGCGGATATTCCTTCATACAAGGCTTTACCTTGTATGGATGCTTTCCGATTACTGAATAAACGGATAAAGGAGGCCAAAAAGCGATGAATACTTTTGAAGAATACTTAGAAGAGATAAGCCGGCAGCACCCGGTGATCAGACACGAAGATAAGGGCAAATGTCATTTCTCATCGTTGGCAGATAACAGCCAGACAAAATTTGCTTTGAAGATGAACTATCCTTGTGTGGTAGTTGATTCCGGTGATTTCTCTTTTGCCGGTGGTATTGGTAATGTATTGATCAATACTGAGTTCTCCGTCATGTTTCTCGATCACGTCAAAGATACTGGCAATAACAAGGAGATCACGGCGGTATTCAATAATATGAAGAGGGTATTGCTTGACTTTGCACGCAAGTTCAGCCGTGACAAACGGGCTTTAAAATATAAATTTCTCAATCGATTCACACTGGTCGGGAGCGAGGGACACCGCATCTATTTACAGGATTCCGGTTTGTACGGATATGTGCTGTTTTTCAATGCGGATGATTCTTTCAATGATGCGAATTGTGATAATGTCTTTAATGATTAAAATTATAAATTATGGCGAAAACATATACAGAACTTTTAGAGGTTGCCGAGCAGATCAGACAGAACGAGTTGCCGGAATCTAATACCCATGACCTTGTTGGCGGGTTACTTTGTGATTTGATAGAATATTTACAGTTGGATTCGGGTGTATCCGAAGAGTTGATACAAGTACTTACGGATACGGTGAAAAATGAAACAACAGCACGCAAAGATGCTGATGCCGTATTGCAAAGTGCTATAAATGTTATCACTTCACGAATTGACCGGCTTGTGGGTGAGAATGCATCGCAGGCAATCGACAACTTTAACGAGATTCTTAATTTTCTGAACGGGCTTAAAGACAGTGATTCGCTTGCCGCATTGCTGGCTGATATTAACGCCCGTATCGGCAGTGAAGACGGTTCGGAGAGTGAAGACGGTTC
>NZ_CATJGZ010000091.1:0-41365 GCF_949740115.1 Bacteroides sp. 41_26 | reverse complement strand
TAAACGAAATAAAATAATACTAAATAATTAATATTCAATTAAATAACAATAAGAAAAGTACATATGCAATAGTAAATTATTTAATGCGTCGGCCCTGAGCCTCGGTGTGTAACGTTGTTTTAGATGTACATGTAAAGCGGTACGACATGTACATGTGGGACAGCACGACATGTGCATCTCATGCTGCTTTACATGTACATGTAAAACAATACTGCTCACCGGGGAAAGGAACGTTCCTTTCCGAGAAAGACAAAGTATAATACCGGGCAAGGGTAACAATGCCGTCTATGGGCACTTCCGCCATCGAAAAGACAGGGCCATCATCTTCGTTACTGTACGGTTTTAAATATATCTCAAGTCCTGCCCTCAGAACAAACAAATATTTCCTCCCTTCCCTTTCATTTTTACCCAATTAATTTCTAACTTTGCCCCGCATTGGTTCATCTTCTCCATGCATTCGGAGAAGATGATTAAAAGGGAATCAGGTGAGAATCCTGAACAGTCCCGTTGCTGTATGTTTCATTCAAACGTAGTAAACACATACTTCATGCCACTGAAAGACTTCAAGTCGATTGGGAAGGCGTTTACTTACGGAAACGAGTCAGAAGACCTGCCATGCATATTTACTCAATAGCTTTCGAGGACAAGCTGTGAGGACGGAAACGTTGTAGCTCTTTGACAAAGAGTGGCTACAACTTCTCTATCATCATACATATTTGGACCTTTTTACAGCTATTTGATAATAACAATGAATAATAATTATCAAATTAGTTAACGCATGGGAAATAAGGCGAAGTGGATTACTGTCACTTTTCTGTTATTGACTACTTTAGTATATGCTCAACGCAACAAAGTAGATACATTGCATACTTATTGGATAGATGAGGTGACAGTCACCTCATCCAAAAAGTTGTCGAAAGAAATTATCCCCGTACAAATTATGGAAGGGGCGCAGCTGGAAAAGCTAAGCGTCCATTCCGTAGCAGATGCCATACGTTACTTTTCGGGCATACAAATTAAAGACTTCGGCGGTATCGGTGGATTGAAAACAGTTAATATACGCAGCATGGGAACTAACCACGTGGGAGTATTCTATGACGGTATCGAATTGGGCAATGCACAAAACGGACAGGTTGACCTCGGACGGTTCTCACTCGATAATATGGAAGCTGTTTCCATCTACAACGGACAGCGTAGTGCTATCTTCCAATCAGCTAAAGATTTTGGTTCATCAGGCTCCATTTACATGCAAAGCCGTACCCCTAAGTTTGAAGATTCCAAACGTTATAATATACGAGGCAGCTTCAAAACCGGGTCTTTTGGTGTTGTCAATCCGTCGATGCTTTGGGAACAGAATATCAACGACCGCCTTTCCAGTTCATTCAGTACCGAATACATGTTTACCACCGGACATTATAAATACCGCTACAAAACTACGGGAGGATATGATACCACGGCCGTACGCAAGAATGGAAATGTGAATTCTATCCGTATAGAAGGTGGTCTATATGGCAAAATAACCAATGGAGAGTGGAAAAGTAAAGCCTACTTTTATAAATCAGAACGAGGACTCCCCGGAGCAATGGTTCGTAACAAACTGTTTCACGAAGACCAGCAATGGGATACGAATTTATTTGTGCAGTCGTCCGTCAGAAAACATTTTTCAGAAAAATACAGTCTGTTGATAAACGGAAAGTATGCGTATGACTATCTGCACTACCTTGCCGACACGAAGAAAGACACTACAATGATGTATATTGAAAACCACTACCGGCAGCAAGAAGTTTACTTCTCAGCTGCCAACCTCTACTCATTCAATAAACACTGGAGTGTATCTATGGCATTGGATTATCAGTGGAACAAACTGAATGCCGATTTATATAAATTCCCCTATCCCACCCGCCATACCACACTGGTATCGGTGGCAAGTGCACTCGACTTTGAACA
Organism: Bacteroides sp. 41_26; assembly: GCF_949740115.1. NCBI lineage: Bacteria > Pseudomonadati > Bacteroidota > Bacteroidia > Bacteroidales > Bacteroidaceae > Bacteroides > Bacteroides sp. 41_26. The sequence goes on along the minus strand of NZ_CATJGZ010000091.1, from coordinate 39,418 downwards.
ATTCAAGCTGCAAGCCAGTGTACTGGGAACATTCGTCGTAGATCATGTACGCATAGATACGATGTCTATGGAGAACAAAAAGCAGATTACCCCTACTTTGGCGGCTTCTTACAAACCGTTTCGTAAAGTAAACTTCCACCTGCGCGGTTTCTACAAGAATATTTTCCGTATGCCTACTCTAAACGATTTATACTATACATTTATCGGCAATATCAAGTTGAAGCCGGAATTTACTACCCAGTATAACCTGGGATTCACCTATGCACCTGTCATCAAAGGGAAATGGCTAAAAAACATCGAGATACAAACAGATGCCTATTACAACGAAGTAGAAAATAAAATTGTAGCAATGCCCACCTCCAACCAGTTCCGCTGGACGATGAAGAATCTTGGGATGGTAGAAATACGGGGAGTAGACGTAGCCATACAAAGCGACTGGAAACTACCAAAGGAAATATCCATTGATGCCCGGCTCACTTACACTTACCAGAAAGCACAAGACTTTACCGACATTAAAGACGATTATTACGGTGACCAGCTACCCTACATCCCTTGGCACAGCGGTTCACTGATTATAAATGCTAACTGGCGGGAATGGGATCTCAACTACAGTTTCATATATACGGGAGAACGGTATGACATGCGTGCCAATATTCCGGAAAATTATGTACCGGAATGGTATACAAACGACCTGTCATTATCCCGTACTTTCAAGATAAAGAATCTGAACTACCGACTGACCGCAGAGGTTAATAACCTCTTCAATCAGCAGTTTGAAGTAGTAAAGAGCTACCCCATGCCGGGAACTAATTATAAATTTATTCTTACTATTCATATATAGACAAACAGATGAAAAAGCTATCGTTCATTACCCTCTTACTCACCGGTTGCCTTCTGATCTTTTCGTGCACAGGCGACGATGAAGTACTTGTACATTCTACCGGAACACAAGTACAGCCCCCTACTCATCCGGAATTTATTACAGGTTTCTATCTACTGAATGAAGGAAACATGGGAAGTAATAAATGTACCCTGGACTTCTTTGACTATACCACCGGATATTACCATAAAAACATCTATGCCGAGACCAATCCGTCTGTTGTGATGGAGTTGGGAGATGTAGGCAATGATATTCAGATTTACGGTGATAAACTATATGCCGTTATCAACTGCTCGCACTTCATTGAAGTAATGGATAAAAACAATGCCCGCCATCTGGGCACTATTGATATCCCCAACTGCCGTTACATAACCTTTCATGAGGGATACGCCTATGTCAGCTCCTATGCCGGCCCCGTACAGATAGATCCCAATGCCCGCCTGGGATACGTAGCCAAAGTAGACACAGCCACTCTCCAAATAGTAAGCCAATGCCTTGTAGGATATCAGCCGGAAGAGATGGTGATTACAGGCAATAAACTCTATGTAGCCAATTCCGGTGGTTACCGCTTTCCTAATTATGACCGCACCGTTTCGGTCATCGACCTGAATACTTTCACCGAGCTTTACAAAATAGATGTTGCCATCAATCTGCACCGGCTCAAAGCAGACCGTTATGGCTACCTCTATGTAAGTTCACGGGGTGACTATTACACCATCCCGTCCGACCTCTATGTAATAGACAGCCGTACAGATAAAGTAGTAGAGAAGCTGGGTATTGCAGCATCCGAGCTATGTATTGATGATGATAATCTCTATCTCTACAGCACCGAATACAGCTATGTCAGCCAGCAGGAATGGGAGATTACCTATGCCCTGATCGATACCCGTACCCGAAAGGTTGTTACCCGGAACTTTATCACAGACGGAACAGAAAAATCAATAAAGAAACCTTATGGTATAGCCGTTAATCCGGAGACGAAAGAGTTTTTTGTAACAGATGCCAAAGACTATGTATCTCCGGGTACACTCTATTGCTTCACCCCGGAAGGAAAGAAGAAATGGTCAGTGACCACAGGTGATATTCCTGCACACTTTGTGTTTGTGCATAAATAATAAGCACAGTATCATCTATGATATGAAAGTTCAACAATTACTAAACATCTATTTATATGATCCACTTCAAATTACATTCTTATCTGACAGCAAGCCTCTTTTCCGGTTGCTGCCTATGGTTTGCTGCGTGCTCAGAAAACCCCGACCCTCCTGTCGAAATAACCGATCCTATCGAAGTACCCTCCGATGATGGCAAGATCGTTATCGAAATTCCTGCCGGAGGACTTCAGATCCCCCGCTGTAAAATACTCTCCATCGCTCCTGTTCTGACAGGAGAAGAAACTTACGAAATACAATGGAGCATAGGAGATTCCGTCATCTCTTCTCAAAAAGAACTGGAATTTATAGCACTCAATCCGGGACAGTATTCTATCACATTGCAAGCTACAAACAGCGAACAAAAAAAGAGTACACTGGACTTTACTGTCACCGTAAAGCAGGAAGAGAAAAACTACTCCCCCTATATCACTTCCATACCGGAATATAAGCCGGCACCGGGACAGTTCGTCAACGAGCTTCCCAAATACGAAGAAGGAGATACTCAAAGGGCTATCAACCAAAAAGTACTCGAAGCCATCGGATACAATACCCGTGGAATGATTACTTTGGGCGGTTATGGCGGTTATGTAATCTGTGGCTTCGATCACACCATTGTAAATGTACCGGGTCAGTATGATCTCAAAATTCTTGGTAATGCTTTTCATGCTAATGCTAACCCTAACCCGGAAGCACCGGAAGAAGGCGGAAGCTGTGAGCCGGGTATTGTCATGGTGGCATACGACCGTAATAAAAACGGCATTGCCGATGACGATGAATGGTATGAACTGGCAGGAAGTGAATATACCAAAGAAACCACTCTCAAAAATTATCAGATTACCTATTATCGTCCGGACGAATATCATGAACCGGTAGAAGCACCCGAAGACGAACAATCCTGGAATACAGATGCGGAATATATCGCATGGCAAGATAACCGGAATACGCAGGGCTTTATGCCTAAAAACATATACCACCGGCAGGATTATTATCCGAAATGGCTGGAAGAAGATGAACTCTCTTTCAAAGGTACACTGCTGCCCAATAATGCAAAAGACGAAAGCGGTGAAGGTAAGTACTGGGTGCTTTACGCTTATCCATGGGGATATGCCGATAACGGACTTAATGTAGATGAAACCTCCAACTTCAACATCGAATGGGCTGTAGATGCCGAAGGCAATCCGGTACATCTGCCAGGTATTGATTTTGTGAAGATTTATACCGGAGTCAACCAATACTGTGGCTGGCTGGGCGAAACATCTACCGAAGTAATGGGAATTAATGACTTACATCTATTAAATAACTAATCATTCAAAACAATTATGAGAAAACTATTATCGCTATTAGGATTAATGTGCTTTGTCTGCATTGGGTTGCAGGCACAACAAACTATGTTCGTGCAGGGAGTACCCCGGCAAGTTTCGACTCTCCCGAAAGCACTGAAAAGTACCGGTATCTCAATCGATGCTTCAAAAATCAAGTATTATGTAGGCGAAGGAAGCAAAACCTCCGTACTCGTGATACGATGGAACGACGGTAGAGGTGCCGAAAACCTTGTTTGGGGATACAAATGGGAAGATGCCGCAAAAGCTACCGGTGACGCTATGCTGAGAGCTATAGCCAAAGCCGACCCACGTTTCTATATGCTGGTTTACGGTGATACACAATACGGATCTGCCATAGGTGGATTTGGATTCGACCTGAATGGCAATAGAAACATTGGCTTGAAAAAAGGTGATGAAGAGAAAAAAACAGATGAAGAGGGGTTAGTACACACCTCAGCATATGACTTTGACGACTATACCGCCATAGATGCTGCCGACCACTGGGCCTCAGGATGGTATAGTGGATATTGGAGCTACTATACAGCCGGTAATCTTACAGAAGAGCCGGATTATAGCAGTGTAGGAGCCTCCAGCCGTATATTGACCGATGGCTCTCTCGACTTATGGTCATTTTCTTCTTTCTCCGGTTCGGGTGAAGCAGCCGAAATAAACTATTACTTCTATGTTCCCACTCCGGAAACAGGTATCTATCTTCCGGATGAGATTACGCTTCCTATTTCAGACGGTGGTGTACTGCCTACTATTCTGGGCTGTAATGGTGAAACAGCCGGTACCATGCTGTGGACCATCCAGGATAAAGAGTCTCAAAAAGATAATACCCTTATCAAAACGATACGCAGTACTAAAGATGCTTTCAATGGTGCAGTCACTTTTGCCGGAAATAAAACCGGAGATGCCTATGTTTACTTTAAAACAAAGATAGGAAACAGTGCAAACTATTTTCAATCTAACACCTGCAAGATTACAGTAACAGCACCCGAAAAGCCTATCACAAAAATTGCATTCCAACAGGCAGAAATGGAGTCAGGAATCAAGCAAACGGTGGAAAACCCATTGACTCTTACTCCTTCCAATGCGACTTACACCGCTCTCACTTACACCAGCAGCAATAAAGAAGTGGCATCCGTCAGCACAGCCGGAAAAATCACGACTACTGCTACCGAAGGGGAGACAATCATCACTGCTACCAGTGTATACGATGAAAATGTAACAGCTTCATTTAAGCTGACCGTAAAATGCCAGAAAGCAGTAGAGAAGATTGAACTTGGTGGTGAAAACAAAGTGATTGAAATAGAATTCAAAGACATCTATTGCCCGGTTCCTGTTATCACCCCTGCCGATGCTGACTATACCGATGTTACTTACCAGATTGCAGATCCTGACATCGCCAGCTTCTATCAGGCTAATATCATTGCGAAAAAGGTAGGAGAAACTACCATGACTGTAACCGCCAAAGACGGAAAAGGAGCAAGCACTACCGTAAAACTAATTGTGAAAGAACGTGACCACTCTCCTTATGCCGGATATCAGGATGGTACATTTATCCTGAATGAAGCCTGGTTCGGACACGAAAACGGTGATATGAATTTCCTTACCGAAGATAAGGAACTGATGTATCGTGTATACGACCGGGAGAATCCGGGAGAAGCCTTTGGTGCCACTTCTTGCTACGGTATGATTTATGCTGATAAGTTCTTTGTTATCTCTAAACAACCCAAAGACGGAGGAGACAGTACTCCCGGTGGTGGCCGATTGGTAGTGATGAATGCCAAGACATTAAAGAAAATCGCCGGATTCGATGTTATCGGAGGCGGTGACGGACGTGCCATAGTAGGCGTAAACCCTGATAAAGTCTATATCAGTACTACTGCCGGTGTAGTTGTATTTGATGTTAAAAACCTCAAAGTAGGTGATATCATTGAAGGAACACAAGGTGCAAGCTTATACAACGGACAGACCGGAGATATGGTAAAAGCCGGCAAATATGTATTTGCCATCCAGCAAAGTAAAGGTACAAACATTATTGATACAGAAACCGACAAGCTGGTAAAATGCATTGAAAACAGCAAGATACAAGGCATTACACAAGGTGCCGACGGTAGTGTATGGCTGGGATCAACCAATACATTGGAACGTCTGAATCCGGAAACTCTGACGATAGAAGAAACCCTGCAATTACCGACAGGTGCAGAAATCAGCTGCTCATGGGGAGCATGGAGACCTACTCCATTCTGTGCAAGCCGCACGAAAAATATACTTTATTGGTCAGGAGGCAGTAGCGTCATGTATGGAGGAGCCGGATATTATCGTTACGAGATAGGTACGGATATCAGTACTATCAAGCCGTTCTTCAGTGTAGCCGAACTACCGGGAGCAACAGAAGGAAAACTTCAGACCTCTTATGGAACACCCCGCTATGACGACCGTACGGATGAATTAATCGTAATGACGACACAAAAAGGAGCCGGAACGGATTACGAACACAACTGGATTCATATTGTGAACGGTACAACCGGAGAGTTGAAAAAGACTATCAAACTGAAACAATACTATTGGTTCCAGGCCATGCCTATCTTCCCGGACAAATATGCACCGGAAGTAAATGGCGTAGAAAGTACATTATCATTTACCACAAGTAGCGCACCTACTGTTATTGATCTGACGGACAAAGTGACCGATAAGGACAACCTAACGTACAATATCAGTAAAACATTAAAAAGTGTGAGCAATGAAAGTATTGCTACTGCAACATTAGAAGGTAATACACTGACTGTAACTCCAAAAGCTATCGGTGAAACAACCATTACACTCGCAATTGAGTCCAATGGCGTAGTTGTAGAAAAGAATATTCATGTAGTAGTATCCGGTGGTACCGGCATTAACGATGTGGAAACCGGAAAAACAATTTACTGCAAAGACAACATGCTCAGCATTTATGGATACGAAGGATACAGATTTATCATGTACAATAGTAACGGACAGGCAATCGGTAGTTACGAAGTAAACAGCGATCGCTATAACGCTCCGACAGATGTTGCCCGTGGAATCTATCTGCTGAACGGACATACAGGCAAACAAACTGTCTCCGCAAAAATCATTGTTGAATAAAAGTTCCGGAATAAAGTAGAAAGGAGGTTTCGCTTCCTTATCTACCCAATAGAATAAAGAGAAGCTGCTTCATTTGTTAGCAGCTTCTCTTTTTGTTATCCTGTTGAATCCATTTTTTCTGAGGCTTCAGGCATCGGATGAAAAAGGTATATAACTACATTCTGTGATAGATTTCATTGAACGGTACTCTCCCCCGTTCTCCCCAGATTCCTTTATTTCCATTTCGTATTCCACAAGGAATTATCATGTTTATTCCGGCACCATGAGGTAGTTTCAGTAACTTCTTGATTCGTTTGCTATCAAAACCCTCCAAAGGACAAGTATCATATCCTTCATTTGCCATCGCAATCATAAATGTTTGCGCAGCAAGTGCACAGGATTTATGAACGACCACACGCATATCACTTTCAGCAACTTCCCGCATCATCGGGCGGAATAAGCTGATACTCTTAGCCAGTATTACCCTCAAAAAGCCTAAGATTCCAAAAAAACGGGCGTAAATGAAAGGCATTAGTTTCCCATAATATAATTCCCGGTCTTTGATACGTTTCTCCTGACGTTCTTTCGGACTATTTCGCATGATATTTCCTTTTTCAAATTCAAGAACGGACTTTGCACGCTTCTTATACAGATCCTGACGTGTAACGAAAACAACTATTTCTGAAGCCGTAGCAGTAGCTGACTGCCCAAGACAGGCTTTTGAAATCTCCGCCAACAATTCGGGGTTCGTTATTTGGTAGAACTCCCACAATTGCATATTCGAGCTATTGGGAGCTAAAGTTGCTAATTCCAGACAGTGTTTCACCGTTTCCGGTTTTACTGGTTTTTCTTTATCAAACACTCGTACGGAACGACGGAAGTTCAAGACCTCTTCTAAATTCATTTTATACTCTATTTATTAAATTAGTTTCACTCAATTGTTACATAACAACTATTACTGACAGTATCAGATACATAATATCCCGTTTCATGTTGATAAGTAATCATTCTGAAACGATCACAAATAATGTACCAATTAGCTCATTATTTATCAAATATCCAACAACTGACCCACATTAATAACATAATTGCAAGCTAACTGTATTGCAGTCGGCCAGATTATTAACATAAATTCTATTACATTGAAACAGACATAAAAAGAGTAAAGCTCTCTGCTGATTTCAGAAATGCCTCCCTAAAGTCTTGTCTAAACTTTAGGGAGGCATTCTTAAACTAATTCATGAACCTCACACAGAGGTATGCCAATCAGGCAAGGAATGAAATCAATACTCCCGCAGCTACGGCTGAACCGATAACCCCGGAGATATTACTTGCCATGCAATACTGCAACACATGATTCTTTGAATCGTACTTCAAGGCAATTTCATTTGCTACGCGACTTGCCATAGGCACAGCACTCAATCCCGTGGCACCGATCAACGGGTTAATCTTTTTCTTAGAGAAGAGGTTGAATAGTTTCACGAGGAAGATACCTCCGGTAATACTCAGGGCAAAAGCAAGAAACCCGCCGACTACAATACCGATAGTAGTCCAGTTGAGGAAAGCCTCAGCAGTCATGGTAGCACCTACGGAAAGCCCCAGGAAAATAGTTGCAGCATTCATAATACTGTTGGAAGCGGCATCAAACAGACGGAAGGTGTTGCTGCCTATTTCCTTCACAAGGTTACCAAACATCAACATACCAATCAACGGCACAGCACTCGGCACAAAGAGAGCAACAACAGTAGTCACCGCAATCGGGAAGATAATTTTCAATACACGCAGATTTTTGATTTCCGTCTTTGAAGGATATTTCTTCTCCTGTTCTTTCATATTGATACTCAGCTCTTTTTTAGTACAGAGCAAACGGACTACCATCGGAATAATCACCGGAACCAGTGCCATATAAGAGTAAGCGGCAATAGCAATCGGTCCCAGCAAATGAGGAGCCAGTTTAATAGTGGTAAAGATAGCCGTAGGACCATCAGCTCCTCCAATGATACCCAATGAAGCTGCTTCCTGGGGAGTAAAACCGATCAGGATAGCTACCAGCAACACGGTAAAGATACCCAACTGGGCAGCTGCCCCGAATATAGAAAGATGCAGATTACGCAACATTGGTCCGAAGTCAGTCAACGCACCCACTCCCATAAATATAATAGGTGGCAGGAATCCCGTCTTTATCAACATATAATAGATGAAGTTCATGAGTCCTAACTCATGGGCAATGTCATGCAAAGGCATTTCCCAAATGCTCTTCATCACACCATTCACCATCACCATACCGTTCTCATCGGCCTGAATAACCCCCATATCACCTCCTGGGAAGTTGGCAAGCAGCACGCCAAAAGCAATAGGTATCAATAGCAACGGTTCGTATTGTTTCTTGATACCCAGATAGAGCAGAACGAAAGCGATAGCATACATTATCAGAAACTGCGGTTCGGCAATGATATTGCTGAAAGCAGTCATATCGTATAAGTTTTCAAATATCTCGTTCATTATCCTATCTTCATTAATATGTCATCTTCAGAAACTGTATCTCCCGGATTACTGCAAATAGCCGTCACTGTACCACCAAACTCGGCACGAATGGCATTATACGTCTTCATAGCTTCCACATAGCAGAGTACATCTCCTTCTTTTACGGTATCCCCAACTTTCAATGCTGTCTCCTGTGCATTCTTTACAAGGAAGAATTTACCTTCCAACGGAGAAAGTACATCTTTACCCTCACCTACCGGGGCAGCAGCAGGAGCAGCAGGAAGTTCGGCATCACCATAAGCCACAGTAACGCGATAAGCCTGTCCGTCTACCTGCACAGTAAGTGTTTTGGGTTTCGCATCTTCCTGAGGCGATTTATCTCGTTCTGCACGGCGTTTGGCCACATCAGCAAGGAAATCTTCTTTCGCTTTGCCACTCTTATAAGCCTCGTACTGTGCAGGGTGCATGGCGTATTCAAAGAGTTCTTCGTCATCTTCACCTGTTTCCCATTTATTCTCTTTCATCAACTTGCGATACTTATCAAGGTCGTCCGGATAATTATCCTGCGGATCACCTTCAAAGAATTTACGACCTTCACGCTCGGCTTTCTCTATAATCTCGGGAGCCAATTTACCAGGCAAACGTCCTGCCTTACCAAGTATCATATCCCAAATGTCATCAGCAATCATACCCCAGCGCTCTTTGCCTTTCTCCATAGCTATCACATTCATCATAGCTAAATTCTTAACATATTGGCTGAACGGGGTCACTAAAGGAGGATAACCGACACGCGGCCATACATAAGCCACTTCGTTGAAGAGCTTAATCAGTAACTGATCCTGCGTCATGAAAGGCAGATTGTGTTTAGCTTTATATTTATTGATGGATTCCAGATTGGTTTCGAGATCGGCCATAAGGCTCCCCATCATACCACCCGGAAGCCCCGGAGCAATAAGCAGGGAATTCATCAGACGATTCTTCGGACTGATGTAAAGTCCAAGAAAATCATCCATAAATTCCTGAATCATGCCACGTACTTTCATGTACGCCTCCATATTTATTTCAGGTACCTTGAAACCGGCATCCTTCAGCATAGCCTGCACACTAAGCAAATCAGCATGACCGGTACCCCAGGAGAGTGGTTCCATACCCACATCAATATAATCGCAACCCGCCTCGCAAACTTCAAGAATGCTTGCCATATTAAAACCAGGTCCTGCATGACTATGATACTGCACAGGAATATCAGGATGTGCAGCTTTTATATTGGCTACAATCTTTCCCAGGGAAACAGGGCGTCCGATACCTGCCATATCTTTGATACAGATCTCATCTGCCCCCAGTTTTATCAGTTCCAAAGCCATATTAGTATAGTACTCTACAGTATGGAGGGGCGAATGAGTTATACAAAGTGAACATTGCGAAATCATCCCCGCATCATGGGCATAGGTGATTGAAGGAGCAATATTACGAACATCATTCAATCCGCAGAAAGTACGGGTGATATCTGTTCCCTGAGCTTTCTTTACTTTATAGAAGAGTTTGCGCACATCGGCAGGAACAGGGCTCATACGGAGTCCGTTCAGGGCACGATCAAGCATATGGGTTTGAATACCGGCTTCATGGAAAGGTTTAGTCCATTCGCGGACAGCACGGTTGGGGTTCTCACCAAACAACAGATTCACTTGCTCAAAACCGCCACCATTGGTTTCAACACGGGCAAAACATCCCATTTCAATAATAGCAGGAGCTACTTTAACAAGCTGGTCTACACGAGGTACATATTTTCCGGCACTCTGCCACATATCTCTGAAAACCAGACTAAACTTGATTTCTCTTTTCATATTCTTTTAGTTGTGTCTTGATAATTTGTCAATTAAATAACGTGCCGGTATATTACAACCCTCATAAGCGCAGCCAATCGGTACATTGGCAAATTGGCACATTAATCTATTATTTATAATTTCTCTACCTTTGTCACTTTACCCTTCCCCTGAGTTACTACATTAACAGCCGCAGTAATTGCAGCCAGGATATTCCCAGGAACAGGTGCAGGACCTTGCGAAGAAGTCTGTTTGACAGGCACTACCTCTTCGGGAGCATATTTATTGACGAGTGAGATCAGTAATTTACCAAGATAAATAACGATAAGTAAAATGACGAACACGGTAGCCATACCAACTACCATCAGCAGAAACGCTGTCTCTAAGTTTTCCATATAATAAGTTATTAGTTGTTTGATCGGTCTTCAAAAAATCGCTCGAAATTACCAATAAAAGAAGAAAAAATAAAGGCAGGAAAGAATAAAAAAAGCTAAATCGGAAGATCAGAGGAGGAAAAACAAAGAATAATAAGGCTTGCAATAGTGGACTATGACAGTTTACGGTTCTGCTCACCACAGAGTGACACAGAGTTTCACGGAGTTTTATTATCCGGATAAAACGCAGATTAACGCGAATTAGCACAGATTAAAGTGCTGATGTTCTTTCTTTTGCACCTGTGTTTTTGCGTTAATCTGCGTTAATCCGCGTTTCAACTAGAAAAATAGTACTCTGTGAAACTCTATGTCACTCTGTGGTGAACTCTGAACTCAGAACTCACTCGTAAAGTGGAACTTTATCTTCTTAAAGTCCATCTGTGCCATTTGCAATACATAGTTGGAGTCTGCCAGGAATACATCCCTACCCTCACGGTCTTTTGCCATGAACTGATATTTACGTTTCTTGAATGCTTCCAGCTCTTCGGCATCATCACTTTCAATCCAGCACGCTTTGTAGAGGCTTATCGGTTCCCAACGACAAGAAGCATTATATTCATTCAGCAAACGATACTGGATCACCTCAAACTGAAGTTGACCTACCGTACCAATAATCTTCCGACCATTAAACTGGTTGACAAACAACTGTGCCACACCTTCGTCCATCAACTGATCAACTCCTTTAGCAAGCTGTTTCTGCTTCATAGGATCAGCATTCTCAATATACTTGAACATTTCGGGCGAGAAACTCGGCAAACCACGGAAATGCAATAACTCACCTTCTGTCAGCGTATCACCGATTTTAAAGGTACCATTATCCGGCAAACCAATGATGTCACCTGCATATGCCTCATCAATCGTAGTCTTGCGCTGGGCCATAAACTGTGTAGGCGACGAAAAACGCATCGTTTTTCCATGACGCACATGCAGATAAGGAGCATTACGCGTGAACTTACCCGAACAGATTTTACAGAAAGCAATACACGAACGATGGTTCGGGTCAATATTAGCAGTAATTTTAAAGACAAATCCGGTAAATTTCGGTTCATCCGGTTCCACCTCACGTTCTTCTGCCTGGACAGGACGAGGACTGGGAGCTATCTCTACAAAGCAGTTGAGTAGTTCCTGCACACCAAAGTTATTCAATGCCGAACCAAAGAATACAGGTGCACAATCTCCTGCCAGATAAGTCTCATTGTCAAATTCAGGATAAACACCTTCAATCAGTTCCAGATCACCACGCAGTTTGTCTGCCAGTGTAGCACCAATCTGGTTGTCCAGTTCTTCACTATTGATATCCACTGCAATTTTCTCTGTCACCACCTGCTTAGAGGGCTGATAGAGATCTAACTTATTCTCATATATATTATATACACCTTTGAAACGGGCCCCCTGTTCAATAGGCCATGACAACGGGCGAACCTGAATCATCAGTTCTTCTTCCAGTTCGTCCAGCAGGTCAAACGGATCTTTACCCTCGCGGTCCATCTTATTAACAAAGATGATAACAGGTGTCTTACGCATACGACACACCTCCATCAACTTACGGGTTTGTGTTTCCACCCCCTTCGCACCGTCTACTACAATGATAACGCTATCCACAGCGGTCAGTGTACGATATGTATCTTCGGCAAAGTCCTGATGGCCCGGAGTATCGAGAATGTTAATTTTATAATCGCGGTAATCGAACTCCATCACGGAGGTAGTTACTGAAATACCACGCTGTTTTTCAATCTCCATCCAGTCCGATGTAGCCGTTTTTTTTATTTTATTACTCTTTACGGCACCTGCCACCTGTATCTGTCCACCAAAAAGCAATAACTTTTCAGTCAATGAAGTTTTACCGGCATCCGGATGTGCAATAATGGCGAATGTACGCCTTCTCTGTATTTCTGAATTATCTGCCATACAATAAATTAATCATTCAATAATGCCATGCAACGCGCAAGGCTCTCTTCCCAATGAGGGATTTCAATATCAAAAGTGGTTTTAATCTTCGTTTTGTCAAGCACCGAATAGTGTGGGCGGGCCGCCTTCGTAGGATAGTCTGCCGTATGCAATGGATGTACCTTGCAAGTAGTGATACCTGCCAGACGATGAATTGTTTTTGTAAAATCATACCAGGAGCACACTCCTTCGTCACTAAAATGATAAACACCACGCACTATACCTTTATTAATAACAGCATAAATGGCCCGTGCCAGATCATTGGCATAGGTAGGTGTTCCCACTTGGTCAAAAATCACCCCCAATGCTTCACGCTCGCGTCCCAGACGTATCATTGTCTTCACAAAGTTATTACCATAAATGGAGTAGAGCCATGCCGTACGGATAATGACAGCCTTTTCACAACCTTCCATCACCGCCTGCTCACCTGCCAGTTTGGTAGAGCCATATACAGAAGCCGGACAAGTTGGTTCTTCTTCTGTATAAGGAATATGAGCTGTTCCGTCAAAAACGTAATCAGTAGACACCTGTATGATAGCCGCACCCCGGCGCTGGGCAGCACGGGCAAGATATCCCGGTGCGATATGGTTCAGCTTATCACATAGCTCACGATTGTCTTCCGCATTATCCACCGCAGTATAAGCAGCACAATTCACAATCAATTCGATTTCATTCTCTGCAACAAAAGCTTCAACTGCTTCTTCATTACAGATATCGAGTTCCTGTACATCCGTAAAGAAATAAGTGTGTTGTGCATTTTCTGCAGAAAGTACCTTCATCTCGTTACCTAACTGTCCGTTAGCTCCGGTTATCAGTATATTCATAATCAATAATTTTTCAATGTGCTAATACGCCAATTATCATACAGCGCATCGTTATAGCGCAACCAATTGGAACATTATTTATATTGGCGCATTATTTATTCTAATTCCAATTCTCCTTTTTTCTCTTTATCATAGTAGTTTGCCAACATCGAGAGGAAACTACTGATAGACTCTATCGCCTTTGTAGTACCTTCACTCACCTCTTTTTTCTGCAAACGTAATAACATTACACCATACAATGCCTCAAAACAAGTTTCCAATTCAGGTTCTTCCTTTTTACCGCTCTTACTACGCAATTCTACTATAAAAGGCAATGCTTTGAAGTAAGCAGCATTATAAAACGGAAATTTCGGAGAAGCAAGCAGTACGTTATGTAAATCCGTCAGGTTAATGATAACATTCTTATTAATTTGCAAGTGGCCTTTCTCGCGGACATTTTCCTCGCGCATCATGGTAATGAGATTACCATACCACTCACGCAATGCCGGACGGTCTTCTTCCGGATAACGGGCAATGATGTTTTGTTCTACCTGATCGAGATCACACCCATTGGCACGAATCAGATCCTCTACTTGCCACATATATATAAGGTATTCGGCAATATTCTTCTCTTTTAGTTGTTGTGCTATTTTCATCTCTTCAATGTCTCCCTTCTTAATTTCAATAAATTGACTCTCCAAGCAGGGTATAGATCAATCCCACTATGGATACCAGCATAACAATACTACCTATGACACGGTTCAGAATCCAAATACCGCGCAGGTTGAACTTTTTACGCACTTTATTGACGAAAAAAGTAATTCCAAACCACCAGGCTAATGCACCGACAGCGATAGCCAGATATCCGGTGATTGTTTCAAAGAGTAATACGCCCGGCTGCAGAAAAGCAAAACGGGCAAAAAGACCAATAAACAGGAATATAATGAGCGGATTAGAAAGTGTGACGGCAAAAGCCGTGACAAAATTATGAAAATAAGAACCTTTGTTGGTAGATGCCGGACGAATGGATTTTACCGGATTACTACGAAATGTATAAATACCAAAAAGAAGCAGCATAAGGCTTCCTAATAATTGCAGATAGAAAATATTTTTATCAATATAGTCGAAGATAAAACTCATTCCATAGCCTGTCAGCAGGGCATATGCAATATCGCTCAAAGAGGCTCCCAATCCGGTCACGAATCCATACCAACGCCCTTTATTTAAAGTGCGCTGAATGCAAAGGACTCCGACCGGCCCCAACGGAGCGGAGACAATAACGCCGATAGCAAAGCCCTTTATCAATATATCGAGAATTGTTTCTATCTGATTCATGTCGCAAATATCGCACTTTTTTATGAGACGGACATAGGTTATTAACGTTTTTTCGACTGAGTTTGTGCGAGAAAAGTTGTTACGGGCAACAGATTTATAGCTAAACCACCTAAAGAAACAAAAATACCATGAGCTGTACGGAACACAATCCGATAACACAAAACCCCTCTACAGTCACATTTGAGCTAAACGAATCCGTCCGGAAATGACCTGAACCGGGAAACACTTTTTTACGGCATTTACAACATCACCGTGAGAGGTCCATGAATAAGAGTCACTTTTAGCGTGCAATAATGCTGCTATAAACCTACTACTAAAGAAAGAAAAATGCCGGTTACATTTCATACGGTTACCGGTTACATCCGATCCAATTCCCGGTTACGCTCTATCCACTTCCCGGTTGTATGAAAAAACAGCTCATAACTTCGGGATACCGATGAATTTGTTTATCTTTGCACCGTAAAGAAAACGAGACTTATCTTCATATCCCGAAGAAGTTTCAATCGTTAAATCGTAAATCGTTAAATCGTAAATATAAAACATGATTCTTTTTTTCAGAACCCCTTCCAAGAGTGTGATTGCCGTAGAGAGCAACCAACCGCTCACCCCGGACGATAGTAAGAAACTCTGCTGGCTATTTGGAGAAGCCAAAGCGGAAAGTGAAGAAAACCTGAAAGGTTGTTTCGTAGGACCACGCCGCGAAATGATCACCCCCTGGAGTACAAATGCTGTAGAAATCACCCAGAACATGGGACTTGAAGGTATCAGCCGTATCGAAGAGTACTTCCCTGTGAAAGATGAAAACGCAGATCGTGACCCAATGCTGCAACGCATGTACAAGGGACTGGATCAGGATGTGTTTATTACCAACCGCCAGCCGGAACCAATTATTCACATTGAGGACCTGGAAACGTTCAACGAAAAAGAAGGCCTTGCCCTCTCCAAAGAAGAAATGGACTACCTGAAAAAGGTAGAAAATGATCTGGGACGTAAACTCACCGACTCAGAAGTTTTTGGTTTCGCACAGATCAACTCAGAACATTGCCGTCATAAAATATTCGGTGGAACATTCATCATTGACGGTATAGAGCAGGAATCATCGCTCTTCCAGATGATCAAGAAAACCACACAGGAAAATCCCAACAAAATTATTTCAGCCTACAAAGACAACGTAGCATTCGCAGAAGGACCGGTAGTAGAACAGTTTGCTCCGGCAGACCACTCCAAACCTGACTTCTTCCAAATAAAAGACATTAAAAGTGTGATCTCACTGAAAGCAGAAACACACAATTTCCCTACTACAGTAGAACCGTTCAATGGTGCATCTACCGGTACGGGTGGTGAAATACGCGACCGTATGGGTGGTGGTAAAGGTTCATTGCCGATTGCCGGAACAGCTGTTTACATGACTTCTTATCCCCGTACGGATGAAGAACGTAGCTGGGAAGATATACTGCCCGTACGCCAATGGCTGTATCAGACTCCGGAGCAGATTCTGATCAAAGCCTCCAATGGTGCAAGTGACTTTGGTAATAAGTTCGGCCAACCGCTGATTTGTGGTTCAGTACTGACTTTCGAGCATAAAGAGAACAACGAGGTATATGGCTATGACAAAGTAATCATGCTTGCCGGTGGTGTGGGTTATGGCACGCAACGCGACTGCCTGAAAGGAAAACCCGAAGCCGGTAATAAAGTAGTTGTCATCGGTGGTGACAACTACCGTATCGGACTCGGTGGCGGTTCCGTATCATCTGTTGATACAGGCCGTTATAGTAGCGGTATCGAGCTGAATGCCGTACAACGTGCCAATGCCGAAATGCAGAAACGTGCCAATAATGTAGTACGTGCCCTCTGTGAAGAAGATGAAAATCCGGTGGTTTCTATCCATGACCACGGTTCGGCCGGTCACGTCAATTGCCTCTCGGAACTTGTTGAGGAATGTGGCGGACTAATAGACATGAGTAAATTGCCAATTGGCGACAAAACCCTGTCAGCAAAAGAAATCATAGCCAATGAATCACAAGAGCGTATGGGCCTTCTCATCAAAGAAGAAGCCATAGAACATGTGCGCAAGATTGCCGAACGTGAACGTGCTCCGATGTATGTGGTAGGTGAAACAACCGGTGACCACCGTTTTGCTTTCCAACAGGCCGACGGCGTACGCCCGTTCGATCTGGCTGTAGAACAGATGTTCGGTTCGTCACCCAAAACATACATGATAGATAAGACTGTAGAGCGTCATTATGAAATGCCGCAATACGAACTCTCCAAACTACACGAATACCTCACAAACGTATTGCAACTGGAAGCAGTGGCTTGCAAAGACTGGTTGACGAACAAAGTGGACCGTTCGGTAACAGGTAAAGTAGCTCGCCAGCAATGCCAGGGAGAAATTCAGTTGCCATTGAGCGACTGCGGTGTCGTAGCACTGGACTACCGTGGCGAGAAAGGTATCGCTACCTCTATCGGACATGCCCCTCAGGCTGCACTCGCCGATCCAGCGGCAGGTTCTATCCTATCCGTCAGCGAAGCATTGACCAATCTGGTATGGGCACCTATGGCAGAAGGTATGGACAGTATCTCTCTGTCAGCCAACTGGATGTGGCCGTGTCGTTCTCAGGAAGGCGAAGATGCCCGTTTGTACACAGCCGTAAAAGCATTGAGCGATTTCTGCTGTGCGCTGCAAATCAATGTTCCTACCGGAAAAGATTCTCTGTCTATGACACAAAAATACCCCAATGGCGAGAAAGTAATTTCTCCGGGCACAGTGATTGTTTCTGCCGGTGGTGAAGTGTCTGACGTAAAGAAGGTGGTTTCTCCGGTACTGGTAAACAATGAAAAAACAACACTTTATCATATTGACTTCAGCTTTGACACACTAAAACTGGGCGGATCGGCCTTTGCACAGTCGCTTGGCAAAGTAGGTGACGAAGTACCTTGCGTACAAGATGCCGAATACTTCCGCGATGCATTCATGGCTGTACAGGAACTTGTGAACAAAGGTCTAATCCTTGCAGGACATGATATCTCTGCCGGTGGTCTTATCACTACCTTGCTCGAAATGTGCTTTGCCAACGTAGAAGGTGGTCTTGAAATTAACCTCGACAAGATAAAAGAGACCGATATAGTGAAAATTCTTTTTGCGGAAAATCCGGGTATCGTTATCCAAATTGCCGATAAGCACAAGGATGAAGTGAAAAAGATTCTCGAAGATGCAGGTGTAGGCTATATCAAATTAGGAAAACCAACTGACGAACGTCACATCCTGGTATCTAAAGGAGATGCCACTTACCAATTCGGTATCGACTATATGCGCGACGTATGGTATGCTTCTTCTTATCTGTTGGATCGTAAACAATCTATGAACGGTTGCGCCAAGAAACGTTTTGAAAATTACAAGATGCAGCCGTTGGAGTTCGCATTCATGCCGGGATTCAAAGGAAAATTGTCACAATACGGCATCACTCCGGACCGTCGTACACCAAGCGGTATCCGTGCTGCCATCATTCGTGAGAAAGGTACAAACGGTGAGCGTGAAATGGCTTATTCACTCTATCTGGCAGGCTTCGACGTGAAAGATGTTACAATGACCGACCTTATCAGCGGACGCGAGACACTGGAAGATGTAAACATGATTGTTTACTGTGGCGGCTTCTCGAACTCGGATGTATTGGGTTCTGCCAAAGGCTGGGCAGGAGGCTTCCTGTTTAACCCGAAAGCCAAAGAGGCGCTCGATAAATTCTATGCTCGCAAAGACACCCTGTCATTAGGTATCTGTAACGGTTGTCAGCTGATGATGGAATTGGGACTTATCAATCCGGAGCACAAAAAGCAAGGCAAGATGCTTCACAACGATTCTCATAAGTTCGAATCTACTTTCATAGGTTTGACTATCCCAACCAACCGCAGTGTTATGTTCGGTTCACTAAGTGGTAGCAAACTGGGTATCTGGGTAGCTCACGGAGAAGGAAAATTCTCTCTGCCATATGAAGAAGACAAATATAACGTAGTTGCAAAATATTCTTATGATGAATATCCGGGTAACCCGAATGGTTCAGATTACTCAATAGCCGGACTGGCAAGCGAAGACGGACGCCACTTGGCAATGATGCCTCATTTGGAACGTTCTATCTTCCCCTGGCAGAATGCCTATTACCCGGCAGATCGTGTAAACAGCGACCAGATAACACCATGGATCGAAGCATTTGTCAATGCACGCAAATGGATAGAAAAGAATATGAAATAAACTTTTATATTACATTTATATATCAAAGGCTGTTATCTTACAAAAGTGACAGCCTTTTTGTTTTCTTAATAACGGGAAAAATCAGTATTGTTTCTTTCTAATATCAGAACAGAGGTATCGATACATTCACATTATGCAACGTTTGAATACATTAAACAAGCAGACAACGCAAAGCGAATCGCTATCTTACGGAAATATTTTGTTATATCAGAAATACTTCTTAATTTTGTATCTGAATCCCCCTCCAGAAAGCTAAGTTCTGTAACTCTAAATGTCTTACTAACATGAAAAAATGGCTTTTTCTCATATTATTGTTTCCATTTACTTGCATAGCACAGACCTACAAATACATTGGAGTAGAAGATGGTCTGAGCAATAGACGGGTATACGCTATCCAGAAAGACCAAAAAGGATATATGTGGTTTCTTACACACGATGGGATAGACCGCTATAACGGTAAAGAATTTAAACACTATAAATTACAGGACGGAAAAGAAGAAACCGGTTCTTTGCTCAACCTGAACTGGCTATACCTTGATACGGATGGAACCCTTTGGGAAATTGGTAAAAAAGGACGTATTTTTCGTTACGACGCAATACACGATACCTTCATACTGGAATATAAACTTCCTGTTGTAGAGAACAAAGATCTCCCTGCACCGGTCAGTCATAGTTTTATTGACGATAATCACAACATATGGTTATGCTGTGACAAGACAATCTATTTGTATAATACAAAATCACAAGAAGTATCTCAGCTGAAAAACACCATAGAAGAGACCATCACAGATATTGCTCAAATAGACAAAACGCGCTTTTTTATCGCTACAGAAGAAGGAATACACTACGCTGAACTAAAAGACGAAACAATAACTCATATTCATTGTGATAAACTGGATAACATCGCCATTCAAATGAACAAGTTGTACTTTGCCCCCAAGGTGCGAAAACTATACATAGGAACTTTTCAACGTGGTGTTTTTGTATATGACATGAATACCAAACAAACGAGCCAACCCAAAGAAAGCCTCAGCGACATTAGTATAAATACCATTAAACCCTTAAATGACAAAGAGCTTCTCATTGCCACAGACGGTGCGGGGGTATTTAAAATGAATATGGATTCATATTACACGACTCCATACGTTGTTGCTGACTATAACAAAAATAATGCTATGAATGGGAATAGCATCAATGATATCTATGTAGATGACGAGGACCGCATATGGCTTGCAAATTATCCCATAGGTATAACCGTACGCAATAACCGTTATTCAAGCTACAACTGGATAAAACATTCTATCGGAAACAAACAGTCACTGGTCAACGATCAGGTGAATAGTATCATTGAAGATTCTGACGGTGATCTATGGTTTGCTACTAATAATGGTATCAGCCTCTACTATTCTAAAACCGGACAATGGCATTCTTTCCTGAGTTCTTTCGATACAGATCCTCAAAACAAAAACCATATATTTATCACTCTGTGCGAAGTGACTCCCGGGACAATCTGGGCCGGAGGATACAGTTCGGGAATCCACGAAATTAACAAAAGAAACTTGTCTGTAGAATACTTTTCCCCTTCTTCATTTGCCAATCTGAATATACGTTCGGACAAGTATATACGTACCATAATAAAAGACTCACAGGGAAGTATATGGTCGGGAGGATACTACAATCTTAAAAAGATTGATTTAAAAACAAAATCAATACAACCTTACCACGGCTTGAACTCCATTACGGCTATTGTAGAAAAAGACAGTACACAGATATGGATAGGAACAGCTACAGGACTATTTCTGTTGGATAAGAAATCAGGAAGTTTTGAACGTATCAAGCTGCCAGTTGAATCAACTTATATTTATTCATTATTACAGGCGTCTAACGGGAGTTTATACATCGGAACCAGCGGTTCGGGACTATTAATATATGATTCTAAGACAAAGCTATTCACCCATTATTATACAGATAACTGCGCTCTCATATCAAATAATATATATACCATACTTTCTGACAATGAACAAGAAATCTTTATCAGTACAGAAAATGGATTAGTCAGCTTCAATCCACAAATGAAAACATTCCATAACTGGACAAAAGAGCAGGGTTTAATGACTATTCATTTCAATGCAGAATCGGGTATATTACGTAGCAACAACAAATTCATATTCGGAAGTTCGGACGGTGCAGTAGAGTTTCATAAAAAGATGAAAATACCGAGAATATATTCGTCAAAGATGGTTTTCAGCGATTTCAGTCTCTTTTACCAAACTCTGTATCCGGGAGATGAAAACTCCCCACTAAAGAAAGATATAGACGAGACCCATACACTAAAATTAGAGTATGATCAAAACATATTCTCTATCAAGGTATCGTCTATCAACTATGATTATCCGTCCAACATTCTCTATTCCTACAAGATGGAAGGATTTTATGACGAATGGAGCCGTCCCGGAAAAGAAAACATTATTCGTTTTACCAACCTTAGTCCGGGAGAATATATGTTGCGCGTACGAGCTGTTTCCAATGAAGATAAACGGATTGTACTGGAAGAACGCGAAATGAAAGTCATCATAGCACAGCCTATCTGGCTCTCGTTGTGGGCACTATTATTTTATACAATTCTCATAGGACTTATCAGTGCTATTATAATCCGTGTTATCATTTTAAGAAAACAAAGAAAAGTGTCAGATGAAAAGATTCACTTCTTTATCAATACAGCACACGACATCCGCACACCGCTCACTCTGATCAAAGCACCCTTGGAAGAGTTGCGTGAGAAAGAGCAACTCAGTAAAGATGGTATAGCAAATACAAATACGGCATTGCGTAACGTCAATGCTTTGCTACGCCTGACCACTAATCTGATTAACTTTGAACGGGCTGACGTCTATTCTTCGGAACTATATATATCAGAATACGAGCTTAACACTTATATGGAGGAAACATTCAATGCATTCCGCCCATATGCCACAGTGAAGCATATCAACTTCACGTACGAAAGTAATTTTCGCTATCTGAATGTGTGGTTCGATAAGGAAAAGATGGACTCAATATTGAAAAATATCATATCCAATGCTTTAAAATACACACCCGAGAGTGGTAGTGTACATGTATTCGTCAGTGAAAACGAGGATACATGGAGTGTAGAAGTAAAAGATACAGGTATAGGTATCCCCGCCAATGAACAGAAAAAACTATTTAAGATTCATTTCAGGGGAAGTAATGCCATCAATTCTAAAGTGACAGGTAGTGGTATCGGACTAATGCTTGTGTGGAAGCTCGTACATCTGCATAAAGGAAAAATACATCTGAATAGTATCGAGCATCAGGGTTCAATAATTAAAGTATCATTCCCTAAAGACAACAAACAATTCAAGAAAGCACATCTGACAGTGAAAAGCCGGGAAAAGAAAGAAGATGAACAGACTATCTATAGTTCACCGGAAATTTATGAAAATGCCAAAAGCGAGCATAATGAAAACCGCCAGCGCTTACTGATTGTTGAGGATAATGACGAGTTACGCAATTATCTAGGACATACCCTCTCAGAGACATACACCATACAAATGTGCAGTAATGGTAAAGAAGCTCTTACTATTGTGAAAGAGTATAAACCGGAACTGATTATCTCGGACATTATGATGCCCGAAATGCGTGGAGATGAATTGTGCACAGCTATAAAGAATAACATCGACACTTCGCATATTCCCATCATTCTGCTTACTGCACTGAATGATGAAAAGAATATTCTTGAGGGATTAAAGATTGGTGCTGATGAGTATGTAGTGAAACCATTCAATATAGGCATATTAAAAGCTACAATCACGAACCTGTTGACCAATCGCGCTCTATTACGTAATAAATATGCTAACCTGGAATTAAGTGATAATGAGGAAGAGGAAGAATGCATCAATTGTTCCAAAGATATAGACTGGAAATTTATTGCTACCGTGAAGAAAAGCGTAGAAGACAATATGGACAACCAGGCCTTTAATGTAGATGTACTTTGTACATTACTGAATATGAGTCGTACAAGCTTCTACAACAAAATAAAAGCACTAACAGACCAGGCTCCTGCAGATTACATCCGCGTGATTCGATTGAAACGGGCTGCACAGCTATTAAAAACAGAAAAGTATACAATTACTGAAGTAGCAGAAATGACTGGTTTTAATGATGCTAAATACTTCCGTGAAGTGTTCAAGAGACATTTCAAAGTAAGTCCCAGTAAGTATATGAAGGGAGAAGATAACAAAAACAGCAAAGAAGAAGAGGAAGAAGATTAATGCGGCAGAATGACAGAATATACACATTCTGCCTGCAATATTATACTTAAATTAAGATGAATATTTATTTTGAAGCATTCGGCATCTTTTTCAAAATAGGTGCTTTCACTATCGGTGGTGGCTATGCAATGGTTCCGCTTATAGAAAATGAAATCGTTACTAAACGAAAATGGATCACCCAGGATGATTTTATTAATCTGTTGGCTATTTCCCAATCAGCACCCGGCATCTTGGCTGTGAACATTTCTATATTTATAGGTTACAAACTAAAAGGAATTCCGGGAAGTATCATCACTGCACTGGGTACCATCCTACCTTCGTTTATCATCATTCTGGCTATTGCCCTGTTTTTCCACAACTTTCAGGACAATGTGATCGTAGAACGGATCTTCAAAGGAATCCGCCCGGCGGTAGTTGCCCTGATTGCCGCACCTACATTCAGCATGGCAAAGTCTGCACGTATCAGTCGTTATAACATATGGATTCCTGTGGTATCCGCATTACTTATCTGGTTGCTTGGTTTCTCTCCTATCTGGATTATTATCATAGCAGGAGTAGGTGGATTCCTGTGGGGGAAGCTTAAAAAGAGTGATTAGCGGGTTAGTGATTAGTGATTAGTGCCGTGCGGCATTACAGCGCAGCCCACTTATCACTAATTACTTATCACTTATCGCTTATCACTAATTACTTATCACTAATCACTAATTACTAATCACTTATTTCATGATTTACTTACAGCTTTTCTATACTTTCTTTAAAATCGGGCTTTTTGGCTTTGGAGGTGGATATGCAATGCTATCCATGATACAGGGAGAAGTAGTAACCCGCTATAATTGGGTTAGTTCACAAGAGTTTACTGACATTGTGGCTATCAGCCAGATGACCCCGGGACCTATCGGAATCAATGCAGCAACCTATGTCGGATTCACCTCAACAGGAAGTATATGGGGCTCGGTTATTGCAACTTTTGCTGTAGTATTGCCCTCATTCATTTTAATGTTAACCATCAGTAAATTCTTTCTGAAGTATCAGAAACATCCTGCCGTTGAATCGGTATTCAGTGGACTACGCCCAGCCGTAGTAGGATTACTGGCCTCAGCAGCACTCGTACTGATGAATACGGAAAACTTCGGCTCACCCACGAAAGACACTTATACATTTGTAATCAGCGTTATCATCTTCCTGGTAGCTTTTATAGGAACCAAAAAATATAAGGCGAACCCTATATTAATGATTATAGCTTGCGGAATAGCAGGGTTGATACTTTATTGAATTGAGAAGGGAGAATGGAGAGGGGAGAAGTACTATGCAGCATGATAGCGCAGCTTACTTCTCCCCTCTCCATTCTCCCTTCTCAATTCTCTTTATAGTTTAACTTTCTTATCTACCGATTTGGATTCATTATGCAAGCGGTCAAGAGCCGTCACAACATAGCGGTATTTGTTTTTCCCATTCTCATAGGGCAATTTATAAAAGTTATTGCGAGTAATAGCTACAATGTGTGAAGGATCATCAATGTTCACCTTTTCTTTATTATCAAAACGATAAACGACATATTGTACAGCTTTATCCATCTCATCTTTATATTTAGGAGCTGTCCAAAAGAGCATATAGCCATCAGCCGTCCATACTTTCTTCACTTTACGAACTTTGCCAGGCGCTTCATTATCCATAAAGTCAAAAACAGGAACCAGAGCCGGATATTTATGATATTCTTGTGTTAACGCATCCCGGTACTTACCGGCATTCTCCACCACAGCACTGGCAGGCCACTGGCAACTCCCACCAATCGTTTGATAAGCACGCTGTAGAGCCATCTTGCGAGGAAGCTGGTTGACAGAAGGGTTATTCGGATCGGCATGCTGAACCGTATTCATCACAGACTGACCAATGAATAACGGACGATTCTCTGTATTCTTAGCCCACCACTTCACCAGTGTTTCATAATCGGCACGCGGGTGTCCGATCTCCCAATATATTTGTGGAATATTATAATCTATCCAACCCTGACGCGCCCAAAGAAGAACATCAGCATACAAATCATCATAATTCTGCAAACCATTTGTCTTACTACCCAACGGATCAGTCTTTTCATTCCGATAAATACCAAAAGGACTGATACCAAACTTCACCCATGGTTTTATTTCCCGGATAGTTTCATGAATCTTTTTTATCAGAACATTGACATTACTACGACGCCAGTCGGCTTTATTAGTAAATCCGCCACCATAACGGGCAAAACTGGCATCATCAGGAAAATCCTTCCCAGCAATAGGATAGGGATAGAAATAATCATCCATATGAATGGCATCTACATCGTAACGGGAAACAATATCAGTAATAACCATGCAGATATGCTTACGACTTTCGGGTAAAGCAGGATCAAAGTATAACTGGTTTCCATAGGTAACAAACCATTCCGGATGAATATTGTACACATGATTAGTAGCCAGATCACTATTCAGATTTGTTTTTGTACGGTAAGGATTAATCCAGGCATGAAACTCCATACCTCGTTTATGACATTCATCAATCATAAATTGCATAGGATCCCAATAAGGAGAGGGAGCTTGTCCCTGTACACCCGTCAGAAAACGGCTCCAGGGTTCCAGTTGTGAAGCATACAATGCATCTGCCTCAGGACGTACCTGAAAGATTATAGCATTAATACCTGCTTTCTGCAAAGAGTTCAACTGCTCTATAAGCGTTTGCTTCAGCTTTTCGGCAGGCATCCCCTTGAATTGCCCATTAACGGTTTGCATCCATGCAGCACGAAATTCACGTTTCGGATAAGCAGTACCCGACGTCTGTGCTCCTACTCCCAAAGACAAGAGAAGGACAAACAAAGTAGTAAAGGTTCTCAGATTCATATGTTTATTCTCAATCTATTATATAGGGCGCAAAGATAATGCAAACCGAGAGTAGAATAAAATGAACTCATTCATTTTTTATGCCAAGGTGCAGCTTATCTTCGCTTTTCGAGCAAAGATAATACAATCTGCATTATCTACAACTATCCGACCGGCCATTCCACGACAAAACGTGCCCCATCCGTATAGGTTGTATCCAAGAAGATTTGCCCATCTACAATATCCATTATCTGCCGCGCAACAGCAAGTCCCAGACCTGTGCCCGGAGAGAAAGTATCTATTTTGACAAAGCGTTCAAAAATAGAGTTTTTATATTCCACATCAATACCCGGCCCGGAGTCTTCCACAATAAAACGCACCACTCGTTTCTGTTTATCTTCATCATACCGAAGACGAATCACTCCGGATTCAGTAAACTTGGCCGCATTGCCAAGAAGAGCAAGAAGTACACGCTTTACCCAAGGATAGACAGCCCGCATTGTCACAGGTACAGACAAAGGTTCATACTGTAACTCAACCCCTTTTCTCAAAGACGGAAGGACTTCGGAAATACACTCCTTACAGCAGGTATCTACATCCATAATCTGCTTAGGTACATTTTCCGTTTGAGAATCCATATCGGCGATATCAATAACATTGCTCACCAGATCAAGCAGATAAGTGTTACTCATTTCTATTTGTTCGGCATATTCCTTCTCTTCCTCTTCACTGATCCCTCCGGCAGCAATCAAAGAAGAGAAACCAACAATAGAGTTCAACGGGGTACGAATTTCGTGAGTGATGTGTTGAATAAAAGAACTCTTTATACGGCTTGCCTTAATTACAGCCTTGTTGGCTGCATCGAGTTTCTTATTCATAGCCAGCGTACGAACATAGTAATAAGTAAGGATAAGTAATAGAACGAAAATACAGCATCCACCCGTAAGCACAGCAATAAGTCTGTTCCGACTAACTTCAGCACTCAATTCAAGCTTTTCCATCTTCAGCTTATCCACATCAAACTGAATCGTATATTTACTCAGTTTATCGTCCAACTCCGCCGAACGCACTGAATCATTAACCTGAGAGTAAGAAGCATATACCTTACAAGCCTCTTTAAAACGCCCGACACTCTCCAGGCATTGCGCCTTATAAAACAAATTAGAAGGATAACAAGCACCAATAGACTTGTGATAATCCTGCAGAGAGTCCAGATAAGTCAGTACCTGATTTATATTATTAGCTGTACGGCTACACATTATCTTATATCCGAACCAGGCATCTTTAGCCATACTATCCGGATGTTTCAAATAAAGACTGTCAGCCTCACGAATATATTTTGCAGCTGCCCCCGTTCCCTTCTCGGCAAGAGTGGCAATCACCCGAAACTGTAAGAAACGCATATACAATGATTCGCGCAGTTTCTGTCCGGCAACTTTCATCTCAGTCGCCAGCTTTTCGATACGATCAAAGTATTGAAGAACATTGGAGTATTCCTGCCGGGAAAGATAAGTTTGCATTATATTCAGACAGACCACATAAGCGTCTTCATAATACTTGGCATCTTCGAATATTTTAAGAGCATTGTTATAATATTCAATACAGAGTTTCATGTTATTACTAAATACCCTGTGATTATAACCAATACACATTTCACTACAGGCCTGTCCATAGCGACTGCGACTTTTCTCTGCATCTTTATTCAACAATTCAGTTTCGGCAATAGCCTCTTCCTGCCTGCCACTCTCTGTCAATCGCTGAATATACTGACGCCATATCTGATAACGGGCATTATTCTTGTTGCGTCCGGCATGCCAGTTCATTAGTTCATATCCCACAACTTTCAGACTATCAACTTCTCCCAACTGATAATAATGGTCAAACAAGTCACCATAGGCATTCTCTATCTGAGTACTATCATCCAGCTCACGTGCCAATTTCATACACCTGTCATTGAGTGCCAGAAAACCCTCTTTAGCAATCATCTGCCGGGCACTATCAACCAAAATCTGCAAATTCTTTGTTTTGTTTGTACTCCGTAACGGGAGATTGCATAGCAAAAGAAGAATAATTAAACAAGAAATAATCCGGATGCCTTTCATGCGTTAATTCCTTATATTATCAAGATTCAATAAATCGTAACTAAATTACGACTTTAATTAACAGCGTGTTATAATATGTTTCAAAATATAACATATCTTAACCAGTTGAACAAGCAGGCTCCTGCTACGTCCTGACGATAAAATCATTAACTTTGCCAGCCATCTATAGAAAGGACCATTAAATATGTCAGAAAATAACTATATATCAATCAAAGGAGCCAGGGTTAACAACCTAAAGAATATTGATGTAAATATCCCCCGCAACAAACTTGTCGTTATAACCGGATTATCAGGTTCGGGCAAATCATCACTTGCTTTTGACACACTCTATGCCGAAGGGCAAAGGCGTTATGTTGAAAGCCTGAGTAGCTATGCCCGCCAGTTTTTGGGCCGAATGAGTAAACCGGAATGCGACTTCATCAAAGGTATCCCCCCTGCGATTGCTATCGAACAAAAAGTAAACAGCCGTAACCCCCGTTCTACTGTAGGAACTTCTACCGAAATTTATGAATACCTGCGTCTGCTGTATGCGCGTGTAGGACGAACATACAGTCCGATAAGTGGTCAGGAAGTAAAAAAGCACTCTCCGGAAGATATCGTGAATTGCATGCTTTCTTATCCGGAAGGTACACGTTATACTGTTCTCACACAAATACTTTTGCGTGAAGGCCGGACGATAGAACAGCAACTGGAGATAGACCTCAAGCAGGGCTTCAACCGCATTGAAGTGAATGGAGAAATGGTACGCATTGACGAATATAAACCAGCAAAGAATGACACTGTATATCTACTGGTAGACCGCATGTCTGCAGCAAGTACCAAAGATGCCATCAGCCGTTTGACAGACTCAGCAGAAACAGCAATGTACGAAGGAGATGGTATGTGTATGCTTCGCTTTTATCTGCCGGATGGAACAACGAAGCTACATACATTCAGTACTAAGTTTGAAGCTGACGGTATCACGTTTGAAGAACCGAATGACCAGATGTTTTCATTCAACTCTCCAATTGGAGCCTGCCCTGTATGCGAAGGATTCGGTAAAGTGATTGGAATTGACGAACATCTGGTAGTACCCAATCGTTCACTCTCGGTTTACGACGGAGCAGTAGTATGCTGGCGAGGTGAGAAAATGGGTGAATGGAAAGATATGGTGATACGCGGTGCAGAGAAAGCAGGGCTACCTATATTTACTCCTTATTTTGAATTGACGGACGAGCAACGCCGCATGCTATGGGAAGGTACAAAGTATTTTGAAGGTATTAACGCTTTCTTCAGAATGCTTGAAGAAAATCAATACAAGATACAATACCGGGTAATGCTGGCACGCTATAGAGGGAAGACACTTTGCCCTACTTGTCACGGTACACGATTGAAACCGGAAGCAGGATATGTACGGGTAGCAGGACGTAGCATATCAGAATTGGTTGATCTCCCTATCACAGAATTACAACAGTTTTTTGATACCCTGCAACTGGATAAACACGACACAGAAGTAGCGCGCCGCATCCTGTTGGAAATCAATAGCCGTATTCGTTTCCTTATTGATGTGGGGCTGGGATACTTGACCTTGAACCGGTTAAGTAACTCGCTTTCGGGTGGTGAGAGCCAACGCATCAACCTGGCAACTTCTCTGGGAAGCAGTCTGGTAGGTAGCCTTTATATTCTTGACGAGCCAAGTATAGGTTTGCACAGTCGCGATACAGACCGCTTGATCCGCGTCCTGCGCGAATTGCAGGCATTAGGCAATACGGTCATAGTAGTAGAACACGACGAAGAAATCATCCGTGCTGCCGACTACATCATAGACATCGGTCCGAATGCCGGACGTCTGGGAGGAGAAGTAGTTTACGAGGGTGATATGAAAGATCTGAAAAAAGGAAGTAACAGCCACACGGTACGCTACCTGCTGGGAGAAGAAGAAATACCTATACCGACACACCGACGTCCGTGGAACAACTATATAGAAATAAAAGGAGCACGCGAGAATAACCTGAAAGGAGTAGATGTACGTTTCCCGCTAAATGTAATGACGGTAGTAACCGGCGTTTCCGGTTCGGGAAAGAGCACGCTGGTACGCGACATATTTTACCGGGCATTGAAACGTGAATTGGACGAGTGTAGTGATCGTCCGGGAGAATTCGTTTCTATCGGAGGAGATATCCAGAACTTACGTAACATCGAATTCGTTGACCAAAACCCGATTGGTAAATCTTCCCGTTCCAATCCGGTTACGTACATTAAAGCATACGACGAAATTCGTAAACTATGGGCAGAGCAGCCATTAGCAAAGCAGATGGGATATACTGCCGGATTCTTTAGCTTCAATAGTGAAGGAGGGCGCTGTGAAGAGTGTAAAGGGGACGGAACGATCACAGTAGAGATGCAGTTCATGGCAGACCTTGTACTGGAGTGTGAATCCTGTCATGGGAAACGCTTCAAAGCAGATACACTGGAAGTAAAGTTCCATGATAAGAATATATACGATGTACTGGAGATGACCGTAAATCAGGCTGTAGAATTCTTTACCGAGCATGGCCAAAAGAAGGTAGTGAAAAAGCTGATACCGCTACAAGATGTAGGTTTGGGATATATCAAATTGGGTCAGTCCTCCTCTACCCTGTCGGGAGGTGAAAACCAGCGTGTAAAACTGGCATACTACCTAAGTCAGGAGAAAGCAGACCCGACACTCTTCATCTTTGATGAGCCTACCACAGGCTTGCACTTCCACGATATACGAAAATTACTGGAAGCATTCGATGCATTGATCCGCCGTGGACATACCATTATCATTATCGAACACAATATGGATATGATAAAATGCGCCGACCACATAATAGATCTCGGGCCGGAAGGCGGTGATAAAGGTGGATATATCGTAGCTACAGGAACACCGGAAGAGGTAGCAGCCTGTGAAACAAGCTATACGGGACAATTTTTACAAGCAAAGCTTGCTTAAAGAGAATGGAGAAGGGAGAATGGAGAGGGGAGAAGTACTATGCAGCGTGATAGCGCAGCCCACTTCTCCCCTCTCCATTCTCCCTTCTCCATTCTCTTCTCAGAAGTAGAATCCGAAACCTATCTTAATACCGAACTTGGATAAATCGCTGTCATTAAAGCGCCATTTGTAGTATACAGCCGGTTCAATGGTTACTGTTTTTGAAAGGAAATATGCATATCCTGCTTCAATTCCCAGTCCCCATTCCGTCCCGCTATGTCCGCCTTTCATACGATAACGGTTCAGATCAATA
The DNA here is from genome assembly GCF_949740115.1 of Bacteroides sp. 41_26. Lineage (NCBI taxonomy): Bacteria > Pseudomonadati > Bacteroidota > Bacteroidia > Bacteroidales > Bacteroidaceae > Bacteroides > Bacteroides sp. 41_26. Next base: position 7,394 of record NZ_CATJGZ010000091.1, on the reverse strand, counting down.
CCTGCTCCTAAATAAACACCTGTTTTATTAAAGTAAAAACGACCACCTGTTCCTATCGTATACACATCTATCGGTTTACTCCAATCGGCACTGGCTTCTACCATTAAAGCAATGCCTTCTGCAAGGAAAGTACCGGCTTTGGCACCAACACCAAACTGTGCTTTCTCACTGTTGCTATATGAGAAATTCAATCCGGTCAATGACGGATTAATAATCCACTTTCCTTGTTCAAACTGTGCCCGAGCGCCTAATGAGGCTACCAACAGGCAAATAACCAATGCAAATTTCTTCATACATTCATTTCTTTAAATTATTATAATGTTCTTCTTCACGACGCCGTTGCTGCATCTTCTCTTTTTTTCTCAGCACCAGCCAGAGGGCAAAGACGATGACATATGAAACGGCAAGAGTAACATACTTCTCTGTATCGCTTACTTCCGTATTGCGCGGCAACAAATAGGCAGCCGTCACAGAAACATAAATAAGCAGGGCAAGAGTAACCCCGGTTGATTTCTTTATTTTCTTCATTAGGTCTAAATTAATCATTCAATCTCTTTTGAGCCGAACGCCCTTTCCATACAAAAAACCAGATGGCAGCCACTAACGTGCATACTCCTCCAATACTATAGGATAGCGAATGCAAAAGTGCCAGTCCTTCTGGAGCGATGCAGATATAAGTAGAGCAAACAGCCGTCATAAACAAAGCAGGTATCAGTGTTATCCAATATGGTTTCTTTGAACGGGCCAGATAGACTGTAATAGCCCACAGGGTAAACACAGCAAGCGTCTGATTGGCCCAAGCAAAATACCGCCATATCATATTAAAACCGTCAGCATCACGCAGGCTGTAAAGCAACAAGCCGATAGCTACCACAAACATCGGAATACAAATGTATAAACGGCGACGCATACTTTTTTGTTCCATTCCCAAAAAATCGGCTACGATAAGGCGAGCCGAACGGAAAGCTGTATCACCCGAAGTTATAGGTGCAGCAATCACACCCAGAATAGCGAGTACACCACCTACAACACCTAACCAGCCTTTCGTTATCGAATCTACAATCACCGAAGCATTGTTCTCCTCCATCCCGTTTTCGTGGAAAAAATAAGTAGCAGCTGCCGCCCAAATCAAAGCCACAATGCCTTCAGTAATCATAGCGCCGTAAAAGACAGGGCGACCGTGACGTTCGGAGGTCATACAACGTGCCATCAAAGGGCTTTGTGTAGCGTGGAAGCCAGATATAGCCCCACAAGCAATACTAACAAACATGATTGGAAAGATTGGCAGTACGGCAGCATCAGGATTGGTATTCTGCAATCCGTCCCACAATTCCGGCAAAGCAGGATGATGTACATAAAGCATCACTACAATACCTACTGCCATAAACAACAGTGCAACAGCAAAAATAGGATAGATCTTGCCAATAATCTTATCGACCGGCAATAAAGTAGCAATGATATAATAAGCAAAAACCACTATAATCCAGAAAGTAGCGTCCAGCGATTCCGGCGTAAGTTTGGCAAGTAACCCGGCAGGACCAGCTACAAATACAGAACCTACCAAAATCATCAGAATTACGGTAAAACCGCGCATGACCTGCTTTGTCGTCAATCCCAGGTAACGGCCTACGATTTCGGGCAGACTTTCTCCCCCATTCCTCAGTGAAAGCATTCCGGCAAAGTAATCATGAACAGCACCGGCAAAAATACTACCGAACACAATCCACAAATAAGAGGAGATACCAAACTTTGCTCCCATTATCGCACCGAAGATAGGACCTAATCCAGCGATATTGAGAAACTGAATCATAAAAATCTTCCAGGTGGGTAGTGGAATATAATCCACTCCATCTGCCTTAGTAAGGGCGGGAGTTTTACGGTCATCGGGTCCGAAAACGCGTTCCATAAAGCGTCCGTAAGTGAAGTACCCGATAATAAGTGCCAATAAGCACAGTGTGAATGTAATCATGGCGTGTTATTCGTTTAACTGTGGCAAATGTAACATAATCTCACGAAACGTACAAGAATACCGACGCTTTTGCTAACTTTGCTGCCATTTATAACAATATTCAAACTGCAATGCGCCGGTATCTCACTATTTTACTCTTTCTACTGTTGCTAGCTCCTGTAGAGGCACAGCCCAAATATGAAGTTCGTGCAGCCTGGGTGACGGCTGTATATGGATTGGACTGGCCACGTACCAAAGCAACCACCCCTACTGCCATCCGACGCCAACAAGAAGAACTGACTGATATACTCGATAAACTGAAAGCTGCCAATTTCAATACTGTTCTTTTCCAGACACGTACGCGAGGAGATGTACTTTACCATTCTTCTATCGAGCCCTATAATTCTATCTTGACCGGAAAAGTAGATGGCGATCCGGGATACGACCCGCTTGCCTTTGCTGTGCGCGAATGCCACAAACGTGGAATGGAATGTCATGCCTGGATGGTAGCTATTCCTTTGGGAAACAAAAAGCACGTGGCCAGCTTAGGAAATAAATCCGTTACTAAACAAAGAAAGGAGATCTGCATCCCCTATAAGAATGAATATTTCCTCAATCCGGGGCATCCGTCTACCAAAGAATACCTAATGAAACTGGTGCGCGAAGTCGTAACCCGCTATGATATAGACGGTGTACACTTTGATTATCTGCGCTATCCGGAGAATGCTCCCCGCTTTCCGGACAACTACGATTTTCGCCGCTATGGAAAAGGCAGGACGCTGGACCAATGGCGCCGTGACAATATCACAGATATTGTGCGCTATATATATAAAGGTGTAAAAGAGATTAAACCGTGGGTTAAGGTAAGTACCTGCCCGGTAGGAAAGTACAAAGACACATCACGCTACTCTTCCAGAGGCTGGAATGCCTTCCATACTGTCTATCAGGACCCACAAGGCTGGTTGGGCGAAGGTATACAAGACCAGATTTACCCAATGATGTATTTCCGCCAAAATAATTTCTACCCCTTTGCTCTCGACTGGCAGGAACAATCTAACGGACGGCAGATCATACCGGGATTAGGTATTTACTTTCTGCACCCGAGCGAAGGAAACTGGGTACGGGAGGACGTAGACCGACAAATAAACTTCATTCGTGCACATAAGCTGGCAGGAGAAGGACATTATCGTGCCAAATTCTTAATGGACAACACACAGGGAGTCTACGATGAACTGGCAGAAAACTTTTATGCCTATCCGGCACTGCAACCGGCCATGCCCTGGCTGGACAATGTTCCCCCCACTGCCCCGGAGGAACTGCGTATTACAGAAACAGCAGACGGATACACCCAGTTGACCTGGAAAGCTGCCAAAGACAATGACCCGGTGAATGCCCCCCGTTATGTCATTTATGCTTCGGAAACTTATCCTGTAGATACTACAAAACCAGAAAATATCATCGCCCAAAGTGTGCGGGGTACAGAATATGTATATACTTCTCTCCTGCCATGGGACAGAAAGAAATACTTTGCAGTAACAGCTATAGACAGATATGGAAATGAAGGAAAAGCCATACAAGAAAGATAATCAAAGCGTCATCTCACACATTATCCAGGCCCGGTACACACTTTTATTCGTGACCGGAGTCAGTGCCATGTAACCATCAACCACTCTTCCGTCTTTTATCTGTAAAGGGAATTTAGTCTTCATCTCTTCGTGTATCTGCAAAGCTTCACCGGAGACCGGATGGTAAGTAATGGAAAAGCGTCCGGTGGTCCCGGAAGCAATATACTTTTTATGAATGAGGTGAGCTACCACCCCCATATTCATCCGCAAATTGACCTCTACACAAGGATGAATTCTATATTCTACCTCCGTTGAAGGAAACCGGCAAATCATCATATCTACCCCAAGATACCCCGAATAACCAAAACCAAAACAAGCCGATAACTCTTCTTCCAACTGATACCTTAACTTGCTGAAAGCTTCCTTGCAGACATAAACGGAAAGCCTGCGTTCAATCTCTTCATCCGATAGCAGTAAATTGCCTTCGTATGCTCCGCTGCCATTAGTGGAGAATACAGAATAACCGACAAAGTCCACCTTTCCTCTCCCGTCCGAATAGAATTCCATAGCAAAGTCCGCCACCTTATTATATATAGGTTCTGCCACTACTCCACCCTGTAAAGCTGCCACACGCTTACACCAGCCGGCGATAAAAGGAGTAAATACGCCTTTACACCAGTTCAAGCCCTTTCCACTACCCGAAAGCGGGGCTTTCAGCAAACAAGACGAATGCCGTTCTACAAACTGCTGCCACTCCTCCAGAGCGGTCAGATAAAAAGATTCTCCGCAGAAAAGCTCATCCAACTGCAAATGAGATAATAACTCCACCGCACGACTTCTGTGTGAAAGGACACGCAGTTTTTCCAATTGAGATAATGCTGGTAATTCCGACTCCAGTACTCCCAAAAGTTGTAACCTCTTTCTTAAAGCCGGGTTCCACCCCCAAGGCATCGGTTGCAAGTTCTCTTCCGAAGCTACTTCCGGCTCCGTCATCAATTCTACAGGTAACGACAAATGCTGCTGCATCTCGCGAAGAAAGTCAAGATTATAAGCCGAAGGTGCCAGTACCGCACTTCCGGGAGAAGCATACCATACCGGCAATAATGCCAGATCTGCCGCCATCTGCCGGGCAGAGGCAGGAGGCATATAATTCACATCCCCACTTGCCAATGCCAGATCATGGTCCGGATTAAAGATATAGAGAGAACGATTTATCATTTTATTTTCATTATTCACATATTACTTACACATATCCATCTTTTCCCACTCCTGACTAACAAGCATTCCCTGTCTAAAGGACAGACCAGCGAATAAGGCAGTTCACATTTCGCAAATATACACAAGAAATAGCACTTTCCAGTAGTAAAACCGGTACTTCCTCCGAATTCCAATGCACTTTCGGTCAAGTTGAATCGCAATATCAACCGAAGAGAATCGCAATATCATACCGAGAAAAGCCTCTTTTCATCCGAAGAAAACTTTATTATCTTCCTATGAAAGCCTTTTTGCCTCCAAACCGCCCTTTTTTTCACCTGCATCCATTTATTAGCAAAATTCCCATCGATCTATCCGGCAGGCAAAAAGAAAGAAGAAACAATATTTATTCTCACAAATAGCCCCAAATAAGCAAACTTTTACTACATTTGCAACCCAACATACAAAGAGAGTAGCAAAAGAACAAATCCCTAATTGAAATAACTGAGTTTTTTCGTTTCAATCGCCCCGGTGATCACCCAAAACCCTTCCCGAAACAACAGGAATATCACTTTGACAAAACGACAAAATCCAGTTCCGATCACCATCACCTGGTGAACTTTTCCCGCACGGGAAGCATACCTCCTTGTAGATGAAGTACAAACTTACTTAAATAAAAGTACAATTTTGCTATCTCTACTTTGCAATTACCAGAAAAAGAACTATATTTGCCACCCGTAAAACCTAAGAAAAGAAATGGAATCATTCTACCGCACACATGCTTACCTTGTTGAGCACACCAATGCTCCTGTCCGTCGTGACCTAATGGACGAAATAGACTGGAGCGACCGCTTGATTGGTATCAAAGGGACCCGTGGCGTAGGAAAAACCACTTTCCTCCTCCAATACGCTAAAGAGAAATTCGGAACAGACCGTTCATGTCTTTTTATCAACATGAACAACTTCTATTTCTCCGGCCATAGCCTTGTCGATTTCGTCAATGAGTTTCAACGCCGGGGTGGAAAGGTATTACTGATAGACCAGGTGTTCAAACATCCGGACTGGAGCAAAGAACTACGGATGTGTTACGACCGTTTCCCCAATGTGAAAATTGTTTTCACAGGTTCATCGGTGATGCGACTGAAAGAAGAAAACCTCGAACTTCGTGACATTGTGAAGAGTTATAACCTGCGGGGATTCTCCTTCCGTGAATACCTAAATCTTCAGACCGGAATGAAGTTCCGTGCCTACTCGCTTGAAGAACTGCTCAGTAACCACGAACAGATAGCCAAAGGGATACTTTCCAAAGTTCGCCCCTTGGACTTTTTTCAGGATTATCTGCACCATGGTTTCTATCCGTTCTTTCTTGAAAAACGTAATTTCTCGGAAAACCTACTCAAAACCATGAATATGATGGTAGAGGTAGATATTCTTCTTATCAAACAAATTGAACTGAAATATCTCTCAAAGATAAAAAAATTACTATATTTGTTGGCTGTAGACGGTCCCAAGGCCCCCAACGTGAGCCAATTGGCTACCGATATACAGACATCACGTGCTACGGTAATGAACTACATCAAGTATCTGGCAGATGCCCGTCTTATTAATCTGGTATATCCAAAGGGAGAAGAATTCCCCAAGAAACCGTCAAAGATTATGATGCACAACTCCAATCTGATGTATTCCATTTATCCGGTGAAAGTAGAAGAACAAGACGTACTCGACACTTTCTTTGTAAATTCATTGTGGAAAGACCACAAGGTATATAAGGGAGACAAGAATGCCTCGTTCCTGGTGGATGAAGTGATGCCGTTCAGGATATGTTGCGAAGGGGTGAAAATAAAGAACAATCCCGGTGTGACGTATGCTTTGCAAAAAGCGGAAATAGGCAGAAGTAACCAGATACCTCTTTGGATGTTCGGCTTTTTATACTAACACTTAATAAAATGCCATGGATTACAAGAAATTAGAAGAGTTAAACAATTTGCGTCTGTCAGGAGCACTGACTGAAGAAGAATTTGAAACAGAGAAAAAGAAACTGTATGATGAAGACTTTCCTCCCATAGCAGAGCCACTACCATTCGGGTTACAGGAAAGTTCATACTTAGGATTAATGAATTTTCTGATATTTGTCCCCTATGTAGGCTGGGTCGCACCGCTTGTACTATGGGTTATGGGCAAAGAGAAATCAGAAAAAGTGGACGAACAGGGAAAATATATCCTGAATTGGTATATTTCCTGGTTTATTTTCGGAATCATTCTTCTGGCTATATTCTTTGCATGTTTCATACCGGGACTAATCGGTGGAATAGGTTCTCCGTTAGGTGTAATCTTCACTTTCTGGCCGATCACATTGCTCATCGGTATCATGGCAGTTGCCTTCCCCATTATAGGAGGCATTAACGGGCTGAATGGAAAAACGTGGAAGTATCCACTCTCTATGCGAATTTTGAAATGATTTATTTACTTAAATATTAATTTTTAGTTATGACTAAACAGAAGAAATTCATCACTTGTGATGGTAACCAGGCTGCTGCACATATCTCGTATATGTTTTCTGAAGTAGCTGCCATCTACCCCATCACCCCCTCTTCTACAATGGCTGAATATGTAGACGAATGGGCTGCCGCAGGACGTAAGAACATCTTCGGCGAAACAGTATTGGTACAGGAAATGCAATCTGAAGG